>CAMJKR010000013.1 GCA_946406415.1 uncultured Selenomonadales bacterium
TTTTTGTTACAATACCAATTATAATTGTTGTTTGCGCATTAATTTTTTCAATTCGTCGCGTGAAACTTCGTCGAACGTCAAAATTTTTATCTGCGCGTCTTCGCTTGCAAAAATTAGCGTCTCAGTTTCCTCGAATTCGTCAAGCGAGGGAAATGCCGCCGCGCCCGCTTCCAACTCAACTAAAAATTGTTGACGGAAAGAACCCGCCGCACGTGTCACGGCGTAGACTTCAACCTTGCCCGATTCAATCAGCGCGAGCCGTTCACCGTCCTCAAGTCGAACGCGCTCCCCTGCCATTAAAAATTTTTCAAAGCGGCTCAACTTCTTGGCTCCTTTCCTCAATCAATCTTCTATAAGGTCCGTCGTGAGTCATCATTTCGCGATGCGTGCCGCGCTCCACAACGACGCCCTTATCCAAAACTATAATCTCGTCACAGTCGCGGATTGTCGATAAGCGGTGCGCAACGATTAAACACGAACAGCCGCGTCGCCGAATATTTTCTAAAACTGTTTGCTCCGTCATTGGATCCAGTGCGCTAGTCGCCTCGTCAAGAACCAACAGCGACGGATTATTTGCAAGGGCGCGGGCAATCTCTAAGCGTTGACGTTGACCGCCCGAAAAATTCAAGCCGCCCTCTGAAACTTCCGAATCATAGCCCTTATCGAGTTGCAAAATATCTTCGTGTATGCAAGCGTCCTTCGCCGCCTGAATTATATCGCTACGCCTAACAGAATCATCAAACAACGTCAAGTTCTGCGCTATCGTGCCGGTAATTTGAAAAACATCTTGGTCGACGGCGGAAATCGAATTGACAATCACGGAACGAGGCAATTCGCGCCGTTTAACGCCGTCAAAGAGAACCTCGCCGCTCCATTCCTCGTAAATGCCCGTGACAACTTTAGATACTGTTGACTTGCCCGAACCGCTCGCGCCGACGACCGCCACCCAATGTCCCGGCTCAATGTGCATAGAAAATTTATTTATCAGCGGCTTTTCAAGCGGACTATAGCCAAAGTCAACATCTTTAAGTTCAAGTTCGCCATTTAACCTTGCGACGGGTTCCGCAGAAATTTTTTCGTCGCGACAATTCAAATCGTCAATTTCATATTTGCGCACGTCGTTAAGGCGTTGCATTTGCATTTCCGTTGATTGGAGCGTTGAGCCTAAACCAAGCAATGCGTTGACTGGAGCTTGAAAACTTCCCATTAACGATTGAAAAGCCGTAAACATGCCCGCCGTCAATGCGCCTTCCATAATCGAAAAGCCGCCGAGTGTCATAATCAACGCGCCGTTAATGCCGCCCAAAAGTGTCGGGATAATCGTCGCTGTCATCTGCCAAATCGCAACGTCTTGACCAGCTTTTAAAACTTTAGCGCGATAGCCCGCCCACTTTGCAAAAAAGTCGCTCTCGTTGCCGTTCGCTTTAATCGTCTCAATCATCATCAAGCCGTTCATTGTCGTGCCGTATTCTTTGCCGGCGTCCTGCTGAATTTTCATGTTTAAATCGGTTAAATGTCTTCTTAACGCGAAGAAAACAATTATATCAATGCTGGAGAAAAATATGCCGATTAAGGTTAAAGTCACGTCGTATTGGAGGAGCAACAGCAAATAGAAAATCGCTACTAAGAAATTTAAAATCGCCAAAGCCGCCGGTCCCGATAAGACGCCCGCAATGCTTTCGTTGTATTTGACACGCGAGGCAACTTCGCCCGCAAAACGCTGATTAAAAAATTGCATGGGCAATCGGAGCAAATGCCAAAAGAAACTCGACGAATCGGCAAGCGTTAATTTTTTCTGCCAGCGCGTCAAGATTACCGCTTGTAGCCACGTCATTACGCCGCAGACAACCCAAGAAACCGTCATCGCCAGGCAGAAATTAAACATCCAATCCGTATGCTTTTTAGATAAAATGTCGTCCAAAAATATTTGGCTGAAGACAGGCGAGGCAAGCCCTGGAATTATCATGCCGAGATTGAGGAGCAAAATAAAAAGCACTGCCCACTTGTCGCGAGCGAGCTTTTCTGCCACTGCTTTAAAAATATTATAGCGTTCGCCTTCGGGCTTAAAATTTTCGTTCGGGACAATGTGCAACGCCACACCCGTATAAGACGTGCGGAACTCGTCCCATTTAACGGTGCGCCGCCCCATAGCGGGATCGTTAAGATAAACCGTGTTGCCCTTTATGCCTTCCAAAACAACAAAGTGATTGAATTCCCAGTGAATTATCAGCGGATATGCTCCTACTTCTTTTAATCTGTCAGCGTTCCAACGATAACCGTTAGCGTCGCACCCGCGATTTCGCGCCGCACGAATTACGCAACTTGCTTTAGAGCCATCTCGATTGACGCCGCATTCCTGCCGCAATTTTTCCAACGGCAACCACAATTTATAATGCGATAAAATCATCGACAGCGACGCCGCGCCGCATTCGGTTGCCTCCATTTGTAAAATCGTCGGCACTTTTACTCGCTTGGTCGATATTCCAAAAAATTTTTTTATCGAATCAATAAAACTCATCATTTGCCTCATAAAATTTTTCATGAATATTTTCATTAAATATACAGAATTTTTACTTACAAGTCAATGTTAAATTATAGTCGCCTTGAGTTTAGCTATTTCGTTCATTATTTCTTGCGCGAAATTTTCCATAGCGTCCCTATCTTTTGTTGAGCCGGAAAATTTTATCGGCTTGCCGTAGACAACAGCGGGGCGTGGAAAAAACTTTTCTTTGGAAAAAATTTTTTCAGTGTTAATGATTGCGGCGGGGATAATTGGAGCTTTAGTCATTGCCGCGATTAAACTAACGCCGGATTCAGCTTTGCCTAGCTTGCCCGTTTTCGAGCGCGTACCTTCGGGGAAAATGCCAAAACATTTGCCATCCTTTAAAATTTTAACGGCGGTTTTAATGGCAGTTTTATCAGCCGCGCCGCGCTTAACGGGGAAGACGTGAAGCCAGCGACAAATCGCCGCCATGACAGGATTTTTAAAAAGTTCAATCTTGCCCATATAGCAAACTTCGCGCTCAATAAACGTGCCTAAGAACGGCGGATCCCAGTTGCTGACGTGATTAGCCGCCAAAATGAACGCGCCCTCTTTGGGAATATTTTCCGTGCCGATAATTTTTGTTCCTAAAATCGTTCCGAACCAAATTTTACACAGCACTTTAAAAATCTTGTAAAACATAGCCTCGCTCCCTTAACTTTTTATTTAAGGCGTCGACTTCTGCCTGCGTCGCCAAAAATTTTTCACTTGTCCGCGCAGATTCACTTTTGCCCATTTCGACGAGTATGCGCTGAAGTTTTTCCTTTCGTTGAGTTAAAAACTTTTTCAAGAGCGGTGAGGATTCGCGCTTAAAAATTTTGGCGGGCGGATTTTTTTCTGCGCAAATAATTTCGTAAATAATTCCGGCAGATTCGGCTAAATCTTCGTCGGCAATCGTCCAATTATTTTCCACAAGCCACGCGCGAATTTTTTCTGCGGCGTTCATCGGCTGAACAATAATTTGCCGCGCGGATTGAACGACTTCGGGCGCGTCTGATAAAATTTTCGTAATGAGTGCACCGCCCATGCCCGCAATACAAATCGTATCGACTTCGCCCGCCGATAAAATTTTCAAGCCGTCGCCTAATCGCGCCTCAATTTTATCTAAGGCGTAAATATTTTTAGTCAAAGCCTCGAATGGTCCGATATTTTTTTCAGTAGCAATGACGCTCAACGCCCGCCCGCTTTTTATCAGCTCAATCGAAAGATAACCGTGATCCGCGCCAATGTCGGCGACGCGGCTATCTTCGCGAACAAAATTTATAACGCCACTTATCCTCGAATCAATCAATTAAATTTTTCCCTCCCATTGCAGTTTTGGGAATTATATCACGGCAAACAGTTTTTGACTTAGAAAAATTATTTGTGTAAAATCTACCGTGAAATTTTTAAGGAGTGACGATGGCTTTGATGAAAATATTTTCTTTTAGCGGCGGCGGCTCGGTGTTCGCCATGCTTCAACGTTTTGGCAAAGCGTTAATGTTGCCGATAGCAGTTTTGCCGGCGGCGGGACTTTTACTCGGCATAGGCGGCACGCTGTCCAATTCCAACACATTGCAAGCTTTTGGATTCTTAGACATTCGCTGGATACAAATTATTTTGATGCTAATGGAATCAGCGGGAAAAATAGTTTTTGAGAACTTGCCGACATTATTCGCTGTAGGTTTGGCAACGGGGCTAGCTCGTCGAGACAGAGGAACGGTCGGACTTGCCGCTATTTTATCAATGCTGGTAACGAACGCAACGATACACACTGCGCTGAACATAACTGGCAAATTGGCAGAAAAAGATATATCCGGCGTGGGGCAAGGCATGTGTCTTGGTATTCAAACGTTGGAGACGGGCGTTTTCGGCGGAATGTTAGTCGGACTTGTTGTTTATTGGTGCCACGAAAAATTTTATAATACGGAACTGCCGCCTTTCTTAGGATTTTTCAACGGCTCGCGGTTCGTCCCGATAATTTGCACCTTTGCATCAATTTGTTTAGGAATTTCTTTGTACGTGGTCTGGCCTGGCTTCCAAATATTGATTCTGGAATTTGGCGGGCTGTTCAAAGATACGGGCTATATTGGTACGCTGTTTTACGGATTTTTCTTGCGTCTGCTCGGAATCTTCGGACTGCACCACATTTTTTATTTACCGTTTTGGACGACGGGATTAGGCGGCAGTGAAATTATCAACGGGCAACTAATCGAGGGCACGCAGAGAATTTTTTTCGCGCAACTTGCTGACCCGTCCACGACAAAATATTACGAGGGCATTTCGCGGTTTATGTCGGGCAGATTTATAACGATGATGTTCGGACTAATCGGAGCCGCCTTTGCACTATATAAAACTGCTAAGCCGCAAAATAAAAAAATCGTCGGCGGCATGATTTTTTCTGCCGCGCTGACGTCATTTTTAACGGGAATAACTGAGCCGCTGGAATTTTCGTTTTTGTTCGTTGCGCCAATGCTTTACGTCTTACACGCATTTTTCGACGGTTGCGCGTTCATGTTGGCGCACATTTTCCAAATTACAATCGGACAAACATTTTCGGGCGGACTGATTGATTTTATTTTATTCGGCATTGCGCAGGGCGAGGCTAAGACTAATTGGATTTATGTGCCGCTAATCGGCGTGCCGTGGTTTTTCCTGTATTATTTTTCGTTCAAATATCTGATTGAGAAATACGACTTCAAGACGCCTGGACGTGAAGAGGATTTATCGGAGGAAAAAGTTTTAAGCGACGCTGAACAGATTAAATTAATTTTGTCGGGGCTTGGCAAAAAAGAAAACATTGTTGAATTTGATTGTTGCATAACTCGGTTGCGCGTGACGGTTAATGACGCTTCCCTCGTCAACGAAGAAATTTTGAAGTCAAGCGGCGCGCAGGGGACTATCATACAAGGCAAAGGCGTTCAAATTGTTTACGGATTGCGCGTTGCCAACATTAAAAATAATCTCGAAGAGGCTTTAAAATAATTTGCAAGGTAGCTTCGTAAACTTATTTATTCGTACAAAATATTTCCGTCGAATTGCTTGCCAATTATTATAAGCTTATCAATAAACTGTCTAGTCTCCAAAACGTGGACGACGACTGGTGATTAATCAAATCACCGTAGAAGGTTTGCTCGTCAGAAGTCTTGCCGCGAAATTTGATCTCTCGTTCCATTTTGAGGATCCTCTTTTATCAAAGAATTCATTTCGCTAAGTTTGAAACGCCTATCTGCTGATACACCCGCCCACACAAGAGTCGGGATTAGCAACTTGCTGTCAAGTTCCTTAATCAGTTCAAAAAAAGATTGCAATTCAGCAGCGACGCTTTGAAGTTTCTGCGCTTGCGCCATAAGTCTGTGCAATGTTTCTAAATCTAATGTGTTCAACTGTGTTATAATTCTTAACGTCTTGCCTTTATAAATTTTAAATCCAACTTACCATATTTAGCCTCCGTTGTGTGCTGTTTTAGAACGTTCGATACAGGGCATATTTTTTTATAAGTGTTGTATCTTTACTATTAAATTAGAAAAGTTTACAATAATAAACAAAATTGTCGCGCGAACGTCAAACCTACCAAGAGTACAAATCGCGATTTCATAATCATATTGTGCTTTATTTAGGCGAAGTCAAGTACAAGAATTAACTCCTGCAATACTTGATAAATGGATTCGCAATATTCAAAAGGCAGGCTTATCTTATAACACAACAACATGTAGACAATTATTAATAAGCAAGGAGTGATTTTAATGGTATCAGCCAAAATGTATGAACTTGGAACGAAGAAATCCACAATCCGCACGATATTTGAATTCGGACGCAAGCGGGTAGCTGAGGTCGGAGAGGAAAATCTTTTCGACTTCAGCTTAGGCAATCCGAACGTGCCGACGCCCGATTTTGTTCGCGACGCGGCGATTGAAATTTTGAAAACTTATGAGCCATCTGCCGTTCACGGTTACACGGTCGCGCCCGGCAATCTCAACGTCCGTAATACGCTGGCAAAAAGTATCAACGAGCGATTCGCTACGAGCTTTGCAGGGAAAAATATTTTTATCACGAGCGGCGCGGCGGCGGCAATTACGATTTGTTTCAAAGCCCTTGCCGAGCCTGGCGACGAGTTCATAACTTTTGCGCCTTACTTCCCCGAATATAAAATTTTCGTCGAGTCGGTCGGCGCACAGCTTAAAGTTGTAAAGCCGCGTCCCGAAGATTGGCAGATTGACTTTGACGACTTCCAAAAACTTTTGTCGCCCAAAACTAAGGCGATTATAATAAATTCGCCGAACAATCCTAGCGGCGCAGTTTATTCTGCTGAAACGATAAAGCGACTAACTGAGATTCTTAAAAATTGCGGGCAAGAAATTTTCCTAATTTGCGACGAGCCTTATCGCGAGCTTGCTTACGGTGTCGAAGTTCCGTGGGTAACGAATTACTATAAAAATACTCTGGTTTGCTATTCTTACAGCAAAAGTTTTTCCCTGCCCGGCGAGCGAATTGGTTATATCGTCGTGCCCGATGAAGTTGCTGACTTCGATAAAGTTTTCGGATCGGTCGCGGGCGCGGCTAGAGTTTTAACGCATGTGAACGCGCCGAGCTTGTGGCAGTTAGTAATTGCAAAGTGCGCGGGCAAAGCTGTCGACATAACACCTTACGAGCGCAACGGCAAATTATTATATAACGGATTAATTGCGGCGGGTTTCGAGTGCGTCAAGCCGCAAGGCGCATTTTATCTGTTCCCTAAGGCGTTGGAAGCGGACGATTATGCATTTTGCGAACGCGCTAAGAAATATGATTTGCTGTTAGTGCCTGGCGCAGATTTTGGAGCACCCGGTTATTTCCGAGCGGCTTACTGCATAAAGCAAGAGACGATTGAACGTTCCCTGCCGTTGTTTAAAAAATTGGCGGCGGAATATCGAGGTTAAGCACATGAAAAAATTTTTAAGTCTTGCGCTGATTATTTTGATGTTAGCGTCGAGCGGTTGCGGCTCCGACAAAAAAGACGACGGTAAATTAAAAATCGTCACGTCATTTTATCCGATATACCTTGAAACGATAAATATTACACGTGGCGTGGAGGGCGTCGAGGTCGTGAATTTGACGCCGCCACAAACGGGTTGTCTGCACGATTATCAGTTGACGCCTGAAGACATGAAGACTTTGGAGACGGCAGATATTTTCGTCGTGAACGGGCTGGGCATGGAAAGTTTTTTAGATAAAGTAATTGAGGCGCACCCCAATTTAAAAATCATAAATGCAAGCGATTCGCCGGAAATTGTCCCGATTATGGAGGACGGCGTGCCAAATCCGCACGTTTGGTTGAGCATAACATACGCAATTCAGCAGGTGAAAAATATTTCTTCTAAGTTGTGCGAACTTGACCCCGAACGCGCCGATAAGTACAAACGCTATACGCTGGATTACGTCGACGAGCTGACGACTTTGCGCGATGAACTGCACATTTCGCTGACGATGTTGCCTAACAAAGAAATTGTAACGTTCCATGAAGCGTTCCCGTATTTTGCGTCGGAATTCGGTTTAAAAATAGCGGCAGTCATTGAGCGCGAACCAGGTACCGAGCCAACACCGCAAGAACTTGCCGAGACGATTGAAAAAATAAATTCCCTGCCTGTCAAAATAATTTTCACGGAGCCGCAATATTCGCCCAAAGCGGCAGAAACGATTGCCCGCGAAACTGGCGCACAAATTTTTACTTTAGACCCAATAGTTACCGGCGAGGCTAAACCGGAAAATTTACTTGATTACGTCGACAGAATGTTAGCGAACACTTTGGAACTTGCTAAGGCTTTACAATAAAAAAGTCCTTGCAATTTGAAAATCAATCTGCTACAATGACAAGCGTTTTCGGGACGTAGCTCAGTTTGGTAGAGCGCTTCCTTGGGGTGGAAGAGGTCGTGAGTTCAAGTCTCGTCGTTCCGACCAATAAAGAAAATTACAAAGCCCTCGACAAGTTCGGGGGCTTTTGCTTATAAAAAATCCTCTGCAGTCACTTTGCAGGGGATTTTTCTGTAAATATTTTCTAAAGTCATTGATACTTGAGTTTAAGCGCGGCGTTAACGAATTCGCGAAAGAGCGGGTGCGGACGATTCGGACGCGACTTCAATTCTGGGTGGAATTGGCAGCCAACAAACCACGGGTGCAAATTTTTGTCCAGCTCGATAATCTCAACTAAACTGTCGTCGGGAAGTACACCCGCAATTATCATACCGTTTGCTTTAAAAATGTCGCGGAACTTGTTATTGAATTCAAAGCGATGGCGATGCCGTTCGCTAATATTTTCCACGCCATAAGCCGCCGCCGTGTGCGTGTTCGGTAAAACTTTGCAGGGATAAGCTCCAAGCCGCATTGTACCGCCCTTTTGCGTCACAGAAACTTGGGAATCCATTAGCGCAATAACGGGGTGTTCGGTGTCGGAATTAAATTCAGTAGAATTGGCATCAGCAAAATTGCAGACATTGCGAGCAAATTCAATCGCCGCACATTGCATACCTAAGCACAAGCCAAGAAACGGAATTTTATTTTCGCGGGCAAAAGTTATCGCCTTAATCTTGCCCTCAATGCCTCTGTCACCAAAACCGCCAGGCACCAAAATCCCTCTGCAACCGCTAAAAACTTCTTCCAAGTCAACTTCGGGGCATTCAAGTTTCGAGGCGTTAATAAAATTTATTTTAACTTTGGCGGAATGTTCAATTCCCGCGTGATGTAAAGCCTCAACGACTGAAATATAAGCGTCGGGTAATTCAACATACTTTCCGACGAGCGCAATTTTTATCGTGTGGTCGGGATTTTTTATTTTATGAACCATGCGCCGCCATTCGTCGAGTTTGGGCGGGGCTTGCGGCAGATTTAATTTATCCAGCGCAATTTTATCAAGACCCTCGCTTTCCATAATCAGTGGTACTTCGTAAATCGTCGACGCCGTTCGGTTTTCTATAACAGCATTCTCGTCTACGTCACAAAAAAGCGCGATTTTCTTTTTGAGTTCGCGAGTTATAGGATAATCCGTTCTGCAAACCAAAATATCCGGCTGAATTCCAATCGCCCGCAACTCTTTGACGCTGTGTTGAGTCGGTTTAGTTTTCAATTCGCCCGCCGCCCCGATATACGGCAAAAGTGTCACGTGGATATAAAGCGCGTCGTTCTTGCCGACTTCCTTTTTAACTTGTCGAATCGCTTCAAGAAATGGCAAGCTCTCAATGTCACCAACCGTGCCGCCAACTTCCGTTATAACGACGTCCGCATTATCTGCCTCCGCTACAGCGTAGACGCGAGCTTTAATCTCGTTGGTGACGTGCGGAATAACTTGCACAGTCGAGCCAAGATAATCGCCTCTGCGCTCTTTGGACAAAACTGACCAATAAACTTTACCCGTCGTGGTATTCGAGTGCTTGCTGAGATTAATGTCAATGAATCGTTCGTAGTGTCCTAAATCAAGGTCGGTCTCCGCGCCGTCGTCGGTCACGAAAACTTCGCCGTGCTGATATGGGCTCATTGTGCCGGGGTCGATGTTTATGTATGGATCGAACTTTTGAATCGTAACTTTCAAGCCGCGGCTTTTAAGAAGTCTGCCAAGCGATGCTGCCGTGATTCCCTTGCCGAGCGACGAAACTACTCCGCCGGTCACAAAAATATATTTTGCCATGTCTGTCCTCCAAATGCGAGCGCAGTCGCTTATTAAAATTTTTTGAAACGCTTAAACTTTTCCTAACCTCCTTATTTTTCTGTGATTGATTCTGCTTATAAAACTTTTTTCCTGCACAAATTTTGCTGTCGAATTGAAGCGTTGCATTGATGAACTATTATACCCTGAAACTATTACCACCGTATTTGAACCATGCCGCGCAGACGCCTTCAACCGAAACCATACACGGACCAATTGCGTGGAGCGGTTGACATGCCTTGCCAAAAAGCGGACACTCTGTCGGATTGATAACACCACGCAAAACTTCGCCACAACGACACGCCGATTTTTCCTTGACGCGTTCAATCTCAACAGGCTCTATACGCTCAATGTCAAATGCTTCAAACTCATCACGCATCTTCAAACCCGACGCAGGAATCTTTCCTATGCCACGCCAATCAGCATCAACAATTTCATAAACTTGCGTAAGAATTCTTTTCGCTGCTATATTCCCTTCAGCCTTAACAACACTGCGATAATTATTCGTAACTTCAGCTTTTCCACTGTCGATTTGTTCAAGCAAACTAATCAGCGCAGTTAAAATCTCTTCTGCCTCAAAACCACTGATTGCACTCGGTACATGATATTCTCCAGATAAAAAATTAAAGGCATTAGCCCCAATAACTACCGCTACATGCCCCGGCAATAAAAATCCGTCAACCTTAACTTTAGCGTCCCCTAACAAAAATCTCAACGCGGGCGGTACCAGCTTTTGCGCCGACAACATGAACAAATTCTTTATCCCTTTTTCCTTCGCCGCCAAAACCGTTGCCGCTTGCGTCGGTGCTGTCGTCTCAAATCCCACTGCCAAAAATATTACCTTCTTGCACGGATTTTCTTGCGCGAGTTTCAAACAATCCAGCGGCGAATATACAACTCGAATATCCGCACCTTCAGCAACCGATTTTGCCAAATTCGAACGCGAGCCAGGCACCTTTAACATATCACCAAACGTCGCAATCACAAAATCTTTCCTGCGTGAATATTCTATAGCTTTATCAATGTAATCATCATTCGTAACACAAACAGGACAACCCGGTCCCGATACAAGCTCCACATTCTCCGGCAAAAGTTGACGAATGCCCAAACGAAATATCGCAACAGTGTGAGTACCGCACACTTCCATAAAACGCAACTTTTTCCCCTCAGCCAACCGGGCAATCTTCTGCCCAAGCCCCCAGCTACCCGCCATTCTTCTCTTCTCCTTCATCTTCCGGAAAACCAACCGGCAGACCGGAAGCCTCAACCTAACCACCCCCGCAACCCCACAAGGGTGGTTCGACAATAATAACCAAAATTCCTGCTTGATAACCAAAAAAATTTTTAAAATTTTTTATCGCTCCCTCTTTAAAGGTTGTCAGTTAATATTGTCAGTTAATATCGAGCAAAGTCGAGTGCGTGATAAGTAATGATAATATCCGCGCCGGCTCGTTTCATAGCGGTTAAGTTTTCAACTACAATGCGTTTTTCGTCAATCCAACCGTTAGCGGCGGCGGCTTTGACCATAGCATATTCGCCGCTGACATTGTAGACTGCGACGGGGCGATTAATTTTTTCGCGAACTTTGCTGACAATATCCAGATAGGCAAGCGCAGGTTTAATCATGATAATATCCGCGCCTTCTGCAAGGTCGAGTTCAACTTCTTTAAGTGCCTCGCGACTGTTGGCAAAATCCATTTGGTATTGTTTCCTGTCACCGAATTGCGGAGCCGAATCAGCCGCATCTCTGAAAGGTCCATAGTAAGCTGAGGCATATTTAACAGCGTAGCTCATGATTGACACGTTGGGAAAATTTTTATCGTCGAGTGCGTCGCGAATAGCGGCAATTCTCCCATCCATCATATCGGAAGGAGCAACAATATCTGCGCCCGCCTCCGCTTGACTGACAGCGACTTTCTGCAAAAGTTTAAGTGTCTCGTCATTGTCGACGTAATGCCCGCAAAGTTTACCGCAATGCCCGTGACTTGTATATTGGCAAAGGCACACGTCGCCGACGGTAATCAATTCGGGCACGGCACTTTTAATAGCGGCAATAGCGCGTTGAACGGGGCTTTTCATATCCCACGCAGCGGAGCCAACCTCGTCTTTGTATTCGGGCAAGCCAAAAACTTCGACGGCGGGAATTCCCAACGCAGAAATTTTTTTAGCAAGTTCAACGGCATTATCAACGGACAAGTGATAACAATCGGGCATGGAGGGAATTTCTTCGCGAACATTTTCGCCCGCCACGACGAATATCGGATAAATTAAATCTTTGACGGATAAATTTGTTTCGCGAATCATTGAGCGCAAATTTTCATTAAGGCGCAATCTGCGCGGACGTAACTTTAACATTGAATCATCTCCTGTTATTAATCTCTTGACTAAGAGCGGGCGTCATTTTAAAATCGTTTCGAGTGGGAGGCGATTTTATGAACAACGACGATTTTAATAAAAGTCCCGAATTGAAAACACGTAACGAGGGCGATGCAAGATTTGATGTAACATCACTCGACGAGGTTAAAGACGAGAACGGCAACGGGATTTTCCACATGACAACGCGCTTTAAATGGATTCTCGCGCTGTCGATTATAATTTTGCTTGTGGCGGGCGTATTAATTTATTCTGCCTACAAAGACGCGCTAATTGTCGAAATTTGGCAGCTGGCGATTTGGTGTGTATGTGTCATGTTGGCGTTTTATTCCGTCATTAAACGCTCTTTGGCGGCGGTAATTCTAAATTATATCTTATTCTTCGGTGTGTCGATGATACCTGTCTGGCAATCAGCACATGAAAATTTTCAATCGGTCTTTAAGCTGTTCTTTGGCTAAAAAATAAATTTCCCCCTCCGAATTGGAAGGGGATTTTTTTATGGCTTATAGAATTCTTCCGCCTCCGTTACCAGTTGACGGATAATATCCTTGACGGGCAAAATATTTTTGATTCGCGGCATGTACTCGCCCGTAAACACAAGCCCCGTTTCCAAATCGCCCTGTTGTGCTCTTGTTAATGCCCTGACGATACAGAAATTGTGCTTGCAAGCTTTAAGACACGAATCACAAGTTTTGGGCGGAATATTGCCCTCCATGACGCGTTTTGAAAATGGCGTTCGTACAGCGCGACCAGGCAAGCCAACAGGGCTGTTAATTACGACAACATCTTCCGGTTGCGACTTAAGATAATATTCCTTTAAACTGGGTGCGCCGTTTGATTCCAGACTTGCCGCAAAACGTGAGCCCATTTGCACGCCGTTTGCTCCCATTTTTAATACGTCGGCAATATCTTTACCGGTTAGCACGCCGCCGGCCGCTATTACTGGAATATCTACTGCGGCGCGAATCGGTTCAATCAGCTCGCGAACAGAAATATCTGTGCCGAGATGTCCGCCCGCCTCCTTGCCTTCGACGACGACCGCCGCCGCTCCAAGTTTCTGTGAAATTTTTGCCAGCTTGACAGAGGAAACTATCGGGACTATCGGCGTGCCGGACTCCCTGCCCAGCCCGAAAATATCGCGCGAAAACCCCGCGCCCGCAACGATTAAATCAATGCCCGCGTCCATTGCCGTATGAACTATGCCCGCGAAATCACTTGCCGCGACCATTATATTTATCCCAATTATACCGTCGGTCAAAGAGCGTGCCAATTTTATTTCGTAGCGCAATTCTTCATGAGCCATGCCCGACGCCGCGATTAAGCCGATACCGCCCTCTTGAGCGACCGCCGCCGCAAGCCGCGCAGTTGACAGCCGGATTGCCATGCCGCCCTGCACGATTGGGATTTTTGCTATCTTTTTTCCTATTTTAAGTTCCGGTAGTCTCACGGATAATCCTCTCCAAAAAAACGATTAGTGATTAGTGATTAGCGATTGGCTTTTTCTAACCACTAACCACTAACCACTATACACTAAATCAAGCGTTGGTTTCTCCGTCTATGTACTTAACGACATCTTCCACAGTCTTGATTTTCTCGGCCTTTTCGTCGGGAATTTCGATATTGAATTCCTCCTCGAACGCCATAATCAATTCGACTATGTCCAGAGAATCGGCTCCTAAGTCGTCGACGAAAGTTGAGCTCATTTGAATCTCGTCCTCTTCGACGCCAAGTTGCTCTTTGACGATTTTTTTAACCTGTTCAAACGTTGACACGCGTAGCACCTCCTTTCAAAAGCCGCGTTCACATAGCCATTCCGCCATCAACCGACAGAACTTGTCCTGTGATATACGCCGCCTCGTCTGATACCAAGAACGCCACTGCATTGGCAACGTCTTCGGGAGTTCCCATTCTTCCCGCAGGTATCTCTTGCATCATAACTTCCTTAACTTTTTCGCTAAGCACGGCAGTCATATCGGTGTTGATAAAGCCCGGCGCAACTGCGTTAACCGTCACAGCACGCGAGGCAAGCTCCCGCGCCGCAGACTTTGTAAAACCGATTATGCCCGCCTTAGCCGCCGCGTAGTTGGCTTGGCTTATGTTGCCCTTGAGTCCGACGACGCTCGACATATTGACGATTCGCCCGCCGTGTTGTTTCATCATCAGTTTGGTAACGGCTTTCGTGCAGTTGAAGACGCCCTTCAAATTCGTGGCAATAACTTTGTCGAAGTCGTCTTCGCTCATTTTGAGCAGAAGATTATCGCGGGTTATTCCGGCATTGTTTATTAAAATGTCCAGCCGTCCCCATTCGTCGACAACTTTTTTTATTAGTTCAGTTACGACCGCCAAATTTGAAACGTCGCCTTGAACGAGCATTGCCGCGCCGCCCGAAGACTCAATCGCCTCTTTGACTTCTTGCGCCTTTGCCATATTGCTTGAGAAATTCAACGCGACTTTTGCGCCGTCTTTAGCAAGCCGCAGAGCTATTGCCCGCCCGATACCGCGCGAGGCTCCTGTCACGAACGCCACCTTGCCCGATAATTTTGAACTCATTACAACCTTTCGCCTCCCGTTTGCAGAATATAGCACAAAGATTTTCTCTTGTCTACATTTTTTGAACGCCGATAAACTTGGTGAATCAATCGAAAATTTTTAATGCGTCTAATGTTTTTTGCAAGCTGTCAAGATTTTCGACGTTTAAGCTACGAATTTTTTTATCAATGCGCCGATTAAAGCCGCAAAGAGTTTTGCCCGGTCCACACTCAATAAAAATTTCCGCGCCAAAATTTTTCATCGCCTCAACGCAAGCTATCCATTTAACAGGATTATCCGCCTGCGCAACGAGATTATTTTTTATATCTTCTGCTGAAGTCTCAAGTTCACCGTTGAAATTTGCCGCAATGGGAAAAGCCGCGTCGTTAAGTTCTACCCTGTCCAATTCAACGGCGAGTTTTTTTGCCGCTGGAGCCATCAACGTACTATGGAAGGGCGCACTAACCGGCAAGATAACAGCTTTCTTTGCGCCCGCCGCTTTTAATTTTTCGACTGCCGCCTCAACGCCCGCCGTTTTGCCCGCGATAACCGTTTGACCAGGACAGTTGAAATTAACTGCTTGAACTTCGCCAATATCCGAAGCCTCCGCGCAGATTTTTATAATCGTCGCGTCGTCAAGTCCGAGAATTGCCGCCATTGCGCCTTCGCCAACTGGAACCGCCTCTTGCATGAATTGCCCGCGCTTGTGAACTAAAATTACCGCGTCCCTAAATTTAAGCGAACCTGCCGCCACCAATGCGGAATATTCGCCTAAAGAGTGACCGCCCGCAATTTGCACCGTAATTCCTTCCAATTTTAAAATTTCGTTGACAATGACGCTGACAACTAAAATCGCGGGTTGAGTATTCGCCGTCAACTTTAAATCGTCTTGCGAGCCGTCAAAGCAAATTTTCTTTATCGAATAACCAAGCGCGTCATCTGCCTCGTCAAAAAGTTTTTTCGCCACATCGAAGTTGTCATAAAAATCTTTGCCCATGCCGACCGCTTGCGCACCTTGTCCAGGAAATATAAAAGCCGTCTTCATGAAATCGCCCCTCTCAAAAAAAGTGGCTAGTTTTTCTAACCACTACTTGTTTCATTCGTACTTGCTGTGGACTTTATCTACAACGCCGCCGATACCGCTTACAATGTCATCAATAATTTCTTTAACAGTTTTAATATCGTCGAGCATACCGGAAATTTGTCCAATCATAACCGAGCCGTTCTCAACGTCGCCGAGATGTGTCGCCCTGTGCAATGCGCCCGTGCCGAGTTGTTCAAGTTCCTCATTAGACGCGCCTGCCGCTTCCATTTCAAAAAATGTTCGTGTAAGTTTATTAGCAAGAACGCGAACCGGATGACCGAGCGTCCGCCCCGTGACGACTGTCGACCTGTCCTTAGCTTTGAGCACGAGATTTTTATAATTCGGGTGGGCAATGCATTCCTTGCTTAGAACAAAACGCGTGCCCATTTGAATTGCACTGGCTCCAAGCGCGAACGCCGCAACAATCCCCCGCGAATCAGCAAAACCGCCCGCCGCGATAACCGGAACATCAACCGCGTCGACAACTTGCGGGACGAGCGGCATTGTAGAAATTTCGCCGATATGCCCGCCCGATTCGCAACCTTCAGCAATTACTGCGTCCGCGCCGCTTTTGACAAGTCTTTTTGCAAGCGCAACACTCGCCACGACCGGAATAACTTTTGAGCCGATTTCTTTAAGCGCAGGAACGTATTCACCCGGATTGCCCGCGCCCGTCGTAACAACAGGAACGCGCTCTTCAACCATGAGTTGCATAACTTCTTTAACGAACGGCGACATTAACATTATATTCACGCCGAAGGGCTTATCTGTCCACGCCTTGCACTTTTGAATTTCCTTTTTCAAAATGTCAGGTGGCATATGCCCCGCGCCGATAAGTCCAAGCCCGCCCGCGTTCGACACCGCCGAGGCAAGCTCCGCTGTACCTATCCACGCCATGCCGCCTTGAAATATCGGATACTTGATTTTCAGCAACTTACATATGGCGTTATTTTCAAACATGTAATCTCTCCTCCTCAACGGTTGCTCAGCCTAACTTAAATTATACGAATTAGCCGCATTTGTCAATTCCGAATTAAATCAAAGTGTAGCCTTAATGCGTTCAATAATTTTGCTGTCGACGTAATTACAAGCGACGCCGATACCCGAACAAATTGCCCGTGCGTCCGACGAGCCGTGACTTATCACACAGTAGCCATCAATACCCAAAAGCGGTGCCCCGCCATTTTCCGACACGTCGAGCCGCTTGTACATATTTTTAAACGTCGCGTCTAAAAGTTCCTTGCCCAAAATTTTTATGCCGCCGTTAGCAATAAGTTCTTCCGTCAAAAGTTGCATAATCGTTAAGGCAAGCCCCTCGCCGAATTTTAAGACGACATTGCCAACGAAGCCGTCACAAATCACCACGTCGAATTTTCCTGTGG
>CAMJKR010000014.1 GCA_946406415.1 uncultured Selenomonadales bacterium
CGTGTAGCCTTGCAAAAAGAATGGGTGCGCCGCGTAGCGAACGATTTTGTAATTTGTGTTCTGCCGACATTGGACGATAATATTTTTCGCCAGCAAAGTTTCGTTGTCGTCCCACAGCCGAAAATAAGTTGCAATGTCTCGCGGGTCGCCGATTTCCTTCAACGTCAGCACGTCCGGCCAGAATGAATACACGTAACCTTGATTTGATTCAGTCAAAATTTTCCTCAAAGCAAGCCGCGTATCCAAAAGCAAAGCCTCGCGACTCTCCTCGTCGTCGTAGTGTTCGGGATAATCGTAGTTGCGGAAAATGTAGTAAGGCATCGTCTGAATGTCCAAACCTTTGCGCTTATCAGGAACGGGCAACCACTCTGCCATTTTAACGAAGTTTTGAGCGGACATATAATCTTCGACGAGCCGCGCTCCCTGTTTCGTGCAAGCCATTGACAACAGCGGCTTGTCCTTGTATAGCGCGAACACGCCCGATAAATCTTGCATTACCATTGCAAAGCCCGAATTGTCGTGCCCTTCTTGTTGCGGCAACATCAAGCGCAGTGCCATTGACGGATAGACGGGCTTTTTGCTTTTCACGGCTCCTATTCTGCACATAAATATTCCTCCAAACAAAAGGGACAGCGAACCTCCGCTCACTGCCCCCGAAAAAATTTCAAATGTTATTCTTAACGTATTCGTCGTAGAACTGCTTGAGTTCCTCAATCTTATCGTACATTTCGACTTGCAGTTTGGAGGCAGTTGCGAAGTCGCCGCTATTTAGGGCATTAGTCAGCCGCGTAAACAGCGATTTTTTGTCGATTGAGTCTTTGGCAAGGAACTCGCGAGCCGCTTTGAGTTTATTCCAGTTGTAGGAATCTTGGTCAGTGCGATAGGGGCTTTCAATGAGTTGCGCCTTGCGAACGATGTCGCGCATTTCGGGCAGAATCCTCGCGATAATTTCGGTTTTCCAACGCAGGAGTGCGCCTTCACGGAAAGATTTTATAATCTGCGGACGAAGTGCGCCGCCTGCCGTAATAACTTTGACTTTGGCGGGATATTTCTCGAATGCCTCCATATTCTCCCAAACAGTCGCGGGCGGTGCTCCAAACATCGCGTTGCGTTCTTCAGCGGTGTAATCCTCGAAAACGTCCTGTTCAGAACGATAAGCGCGGCTTTTTTCAAGATAGATACCATCTTGTCCGGCTTTTTTGCTGAGTTCGGTAAGCAAATCAACTGCAGAACGGTCAATCGTAGCGCGTATGCCGTCGAGAATCGCCGAGTAAGCCGCCGCCAACACCAGATAAGTATTCGTGTACGGATTGCAAGCGCGAAGTTCAAAACGCGTCGCCATTGGATTTTTCAAGTCGCGAATCAAACCGGCAAGGATTGTGCGGTTACGACTTGGTATTTTCGGCGTATGTCCCAGCGATGTCACGATACAGACGGGAGCCTCGAAACCGGGCTTTAAGCGATTAAGTGAATCGTTGGTTGCGCTCACAAACGGATTGATGACCTCGTAATTTTTCAGCAAGCCCATTATCGAACCGTAGCCGACCACGTTCATAAAATCTTCGTAAGGATTTTTCGCCGCAAAGAGATTATGAATTTTACCGTCGCTCGTGACTGCCGCAAGCCCAATATGAGTATGCTCGCCGTTGCCCGCCAAACCAATCATCGGTTTTGCTTTGAAACTGACTTCGAGACCTTCTGCGCGGAATATTTCCTTAACAATCGTGCGCACGAACATTTCATTATCCGCCGCCTGTACCGCATCAGCAAACCGCCAGTCAATTTCCAACTGCTCACAAACATGCGTTAAGCGTCCGGACTCATCAATCTGCGCTTTGAGTCCGCCAACTTCCTTGTGTCCCATTTCGACGCCCAAGCCGTATTCGTCCAGAGCAATTACGCATTTTTCCAACGCGCAACGAACTGCGCCGTGCGTCCGCTCCCAATATTGCTCTTGCAAAACCTGCGACGCGCTCATTTCTTTGATTGCCGCCTCTTCCAGCGGAGTTTTTACCCAAAATTCAAGCTCCGTCGCCGACGTGAACACAATGTCGGTGATGTCGTTGCCGCTAACTTCAAGCCCCTCAATCTCTGCGTGTTCGTGGAAAATGTCGAGCAACTCGCGCTTAACGAAAGACAGCGTGTCCGTCAGCACTGCTCGGGAGTCAACACGCTTACCTTCGTGAATCAAAAAGCTCGGAATTCTCAACGTGCCAACAGGTTTATTCGTCTCGTCATCGAAATACTCGAAATTATAATCGACGAACCAGTTGACATTAGGGTCGACCGGCATATCAACCTTTGCATTGTTGAGCGTGGCGATGCCAGGCAACACGACGCTGGAACCGTCGGTCTGCACGGCTGTGCCCGCGTAGAATTCGTCGATGTCCTTAATAAACAGCTTTACAGGAATTTTTTCATCTGTGTCGTTGCCGGCAAGGTCTATGCCGACCAGCGACACAAATTTTATTTCGGGATGCTCCTTGAGCAGTCCGATTATTTCTTCTTTGGGAGTTTTCGCCTTAATCGTGTAGAGCAAATTTTTCATACAGATTACCTCCAATCATTCTGCTTTTTCGCCGGGAATGTCCATAATCGCTTCCACGCCGCGATGTCCCGTGCGAATCCTTACCGCGTCGCTAAGCTCGTAAACGAAAATTTTGCCGTCGCCGAATTTACCCGTGCGCAAAACTTTCTGCGCGACTTCAAGCACTTTCTCAACTGGAATTTCGCACACGACCGTTTCAACTTTGATTTTCGGCACAAGATTAACTTCGTACTCATGCCCGCGAAAAAATTCTTTGTGTCCGCCCTGAAGCCCACAACCCAAAACTTGAGATACGGTCATTCCGAGCACGCCGATTGCGTTCAGCGCGTCTTTAAGTTCTTCCAATTTTGACGGACGCGTCACGATGTCAATCTTAGTGATTTTTCTTTCCATAAGCTCACCGCCTCAACTCTGCGAACTTTTCACGCTTGGAAACAACGTTAAGCTGTAATCTTCCGAGCCGCCGAAAATATTAGACGTGCCGGAGAAAACGCCAGTATTGTAGCCGCGCTCGCCGTGTTCGCTTAAATCAAGCCCTGTGACTTCTTCCGCCTCGTTCGAACGTAGAGCAACTATCGCGCTGACAACTTTGTAAAGCACAGCCGAGCCGACTACCGCAAAAATTACCGCCACACCGATTGAAATTATCTGCGCGAAGAATAAATCCGTTTCGCCGTAAAAAAGACCGTTCGCGCCATCGGGATTAACCGCAGTCGTCGCCCAAAGTCCCGTTGCAACCGCGCCCCACATTCCGCCGACTCCGTGCACTCCGAACGCGTCGAGCGAATCATCGTAACCGAACTTTGCTTTGACGACCGCAACCGCGCAGTAGCAAACGATACCGCCGATTAAACCGATAGCCACACTCGGAAGGATAGTTACGTAGCCCGCCGCAGGAGTAATGGCGACCAAACCCGCGACACAACCAGATACCGCGCCGATAACAGTTGGTTTGCCGTGACGAATCCATTCAACAAGCGTCCAGCCAAGAAGTCCAGCCGCCGCCGCAATTTGAGTTACAACGAAAGCATTTGCCGCAAGTTCATTGGCTCCGAGCGCAGAACCGGCGTTGAATCCAAACCAACCAATCCAGAGAATCGACGCGCCGAGCACAGTCATCGGGATGTTGTGAGGAACAATCGCACGTTTGCCGTAGCCGTGACGCTTACCAAGCAAGATACAAATCGTCAAGCCACTGACGCCGCTCAGAATGTGAATTACTAATCCGCCTGCAAAGTCCAACGCGCCGAGCTGTGCCAGAAATCCGCCGCCCCAGACCCAATGCGCCATCGGGTTATAGATGAATATCGCCCAGAGCAACATCAACAGCGCAAAGCCTTTGAACTTCATACGCTCGGCAAATGCACCCGTTATCAATGCGGGCGTCAGAGCCGCAAACATACATTGGAAAGCTACGAACGCGAGTTCGGGAATTGTTCCGCCGTCAAGAAGGTTATAGCCGACGCCCTCAAGTCCTATCTTCGACAAGTCGCCAATTAAGCCGTTCATGTCCGAGCCGAAAGCCATTGTGTAGCCGAGCAGAATAAATTCGACCGAAATCATGCCCAGAATGAACATCGACTGCATTATTGTTGACAAAACATTTTTACTCCGAACCATTCCTCCATAGAAAAGAGCGACTGCCGGCGTCATGATAAAAACCAACGCCGCGCTTACCAGTACCCACGCTGTGTCTCCACTGTTCATAACAATCACTGCCTAACTAAAAATCTTTATCAGCTGATAGCGGGATTATATCATAACAAAAAAGCATGTAAATAGCTAAAGCCGTTGTATTCTTGAATACATTTATTGATAGATTTACCATAATCATTAAGGATAAATTTAGTTTTCCTTCCCCCGCATCCCCAACCCAATTTAAAGAAACACGAGGGAGGCAGAGTAGAAGTACCGTAACCAAAAATTACTCTCGCATCAGTCGACAATAACCCCAGCAAAATTCTCTGCCGCAATCGTCAAGAAATTTGGTTACACAAATTACCTATGAACATTGTACTGCTAAATGGCGTCAGAACGCCAAAAAGCTGATTCCGGTTACACTTTTGGGAGGAAAGGTTACACCCCTTTTTCGAGAGAAGTTACACAGTTTTTTCGGGTGGTTACACAGTAGGTTACACAATTTTAGGGAGTGTGTAACCAATTGTGTAACCAATTTTTCTGACAATTTAAGCCCAAAAATGGCGTCAGGACGCCAAAAAAATTTCCAGAAAATTCTGTGGTTACACGGTTACACAAGTTACACAATTTTTTACACGTATAGAGAGAAAAAAAAAACGCGCGCGCGCAAAGCGTGATTTCTGCAACCTTTTTGCACGCGCATACTTTTTTTTCCTATAGGAGACCTATCTATTTTTGTGTAACTGTGTAACTTTTATATAAATATGTCTATAAATGGCGTTATAACGCCATTTTTTTGGTTACACTTTTGGTTACACAATGGTTACACAATTTTTGATTGTGTAACCTTTTTTTTTTTAGGCAACAAAAAGCCCTTCCTCTCTCGTGTTTCAACCTTTTTGAGTTGGGGCACGGGGGGAAGGGCGAGCGTCGCAAGGCGGCGGGAACATCGTGTTGCTATTGATTCTTTGAAAATCTTCCGATTGTTATTTATCTCCGTTCAGAGCGTTATTGCTGATTCTGTAGCAACGTGCGCTTGCTTTGCCGAGTTTTTTATTTACGGTAGCGAGTGGTGTCTTGCGTCCCTTTTCGATTGTGTCGGAAGGAACAAAAAAGCCAGCGGCGACTAAATCATCAGCGAGTTTGTGATAATCGCGTCCGTCACGATTACACTCATCTTGCAGAAATTTCGCTGAAATGTATGTATAACCGTCATTGTCGTTGAGTTTGCCGCAAATCGTTAGCATTCGGTCGAGCGGAATATTGCCGCCAATAAATCTGCTTTGATTCTGAGCAATAATGGCTAAGACAAAATCCCTTGCTCTTGCTGTATCAGAAATCTCAACAGTGGTTGGGATAAGTTTAAAAATTGCGTTAGCATTTTGGATAGAGTCGTCGAGAGGGAGCGCAGAGTTGTCGTTTAAAGCGGCATTTAGAATAGCGTCGGCGAGAGTCAAGACTGCCAAGTAGCGACAATGCTCATTGAGCAATTCGGGATGTTTCGCGATGAAAAGGGCGACAAGTTCTTGATAGATTTGGCGGAGCGTTTCAAAGCCGACTTCAAAGATTTTGTCGATAGCAAGAGGGAAGGCAAGTCCGCAATTTTCCTTGATTGTGTCGTGAATCAGGCGACAAACATCGGCGGGCAAAATTTCTCTTGTGACGTTTATGGAAAGTAGACGAGTATTGGCACCGCCTGTTACGTTGTCAGGGAGCAAAAGGGTTTCGCCGGTCATGATAGCGATAGTGCGCCAATCTTGCAGTTTTCTCAGCGTGGAATCTTTGTTGAGTTTAGTACGCCCTAAGCCATTGGCGAGAGCATAAACGAGAGTATCGAATTGTTCTTTGAGTTTAGAATCAGCAACTTGTTTCTCATCAACGAGAAAGGCGAAGTCGTTGACATCAGCGGCGGCACCAGCCAAGCCATTTTTGGTAGCGTCGAAAGAGCGAATCATTTTTTCATCACCGACAGCGGAAGCGGCGAGATACAAGGCAGTCGTTTTGCCAGCGCGAGTTGGAGCGCAGATGTACAGCAAGAAATTACGTTCGCCTAAGATTTTGAGTAAAATCGGAGCGATAGAAGCGGCAACGATAATTCTTGCGACAGGAGACTTTTTAGCCAACTTGTAAATTTTTTTCCAAGCATCAAGGTTACCTTTCTGGCGTAAAGAATTAGCGAAAAGGCTAAGAGAATCAACAACAACTTTGATGTTTTTGTCGTCGTCGATTATGGAGCACTGTTTACGCGGGTCAATGAAATGGTCTTTACCATTGAAGTGGTACCAGCCGCAACGAGGCACTGTGTAAGTCAGTGGAAAGTTATTTTCATTTTGAGCGTTGAAAGCGTCGAGGTAGTCGACAAGCAGATTAGCGTTAGAGCTAGTGACGGGCAAGCCGTTGTTAGCTAAATCAACGAGTTTGTTGCGATTGAAAATGATAGCGGCTTCAGTGGGCGGCAAAGCTTTTAATTTTCCCGCCTGAGTCATGTAAGCCAAAGTCAGTTTGAATATTTTCTCATCGACGCTGAAGGTTTTAGATTTGATAATGACAGGAGTTCTGCAAACGGTAATCAAGGATTCACCGGCAACTTTTTCAATGCCATTATTACTGACGCTGTAACCAGCAGGAATGGAAAAGTTTTGCAAATCGTTATTAGTGGCAACGAAAGACAAGGAACGAATTTGAGCTTGAATTTCATTGTGGCGAGTCAACAAATCATTTTGACGAGAGATAATGTCAGCGGCTTTGTCGCGGACGACAGCACTCCACTCATTGACGCTAGCTTTTTTCTCTTTAGTTTTGCGGTTAAAAATAGTAATCTCGCTTTTGAAGTCCGAGAAAGTCTTTTTGTCGAAGAGTTTAGCGAAAGCGGCAGCATTCAAAGCGTCCTCAGCAAAAACAGAATCGCTGTCGAATGTTTCAACGTTTTTCAGGTGTTCAATAGCGGCATTTTTTTCAGCATCAAAGTCGGTTAGAGCTTTTTTTACGGAGCGGAGTTCGATTTTGAGCGAATCAATAGAAGATATAGTAGTTTTGTTTTTTGCCGCCAATTCAGGATGGAGCTGGAAAAATTCGTTGCGAATATCTGTTTCGATATAACCACCTTCGGTTGCCCATTGATAAAGTGAGGCGATGGTAATACCGTTGGGATCGTGACGAAAGCCGTTCCATTTACGTTCGCACTCACCTTCCTTGAATTCCGGTTGGGAGCGACTCCAATTTTCCCAAACGCTACAGTTCATCCCCTCATTGAACAAGGCAAAGCCGACATCAAGCCATTTCTCATACTCGCCGTCAACAACATTGATATAGTCAAGCATACGATGAATGCGGAATTCCTTTAAGTCGGGATTGTCGTCGACAAAATCAAAGTCGTCATTTGATGTTGATTTAATTTCTGGTGTTTTTTTGACGTAGAGAGCATTTAATTTTTCGTCGATTTGTTTGGGAGAAAAGCTCAAGCCAGAATCGTCAATGATGTGACAGAGGGGAGCATTGTCCGTACCTAGTTTGTAATTAAAAGTGCCTGGAGTGCGAAGAATACGGGGTAAGTCGCCGACACCATCAATTTTTTTGCCGTTGGCTTTTTGTCGAACGACTTCGAGAAGTAAATTGTTGCGTTTTTTAAGTTGTTCGCGATTTTGTTCGGTAATTTCAATCGGAGTGTTGAAGATATAATAAGCGTGAAGCCCATAGCCCGAATGGATAATGATTGAAGGAGTGAAGGGGAGGAAAGATTTTGCTTCGTCGGAGTCAGCGACAAAAAGAGAAGGGTCGCCCTTGTGAGCATCAGAGCGAATATCGATATCTACGACAATGGCAGTTTGATAAGAAACAGAAAGTTCATCACCGCGTTTCTCGTTTGTAGGTTTAATGCATACAGGATTGACGGAATGCCAAATATCAAAGCCCTTATCGGAGAGTTCGATAGCTCGTTGTGCCATAAGTTGAATCTGCGCGGGAATAGCAAAGGGAAAAGTTCCGCATGTTTTTGTCCAGAAGTATGCGAAGTTTGTTTCGGGAATTTTTCCGTAAAGCTTATTAAAAAAACTTACGAGTGCAGTGATACGGCTTTGCTTGTCAGTGGTTGTCATTATGTAAATCCTTTCTGTTCATTTTAGTTGCGGTCATTATTTTACGTTGATTTTTATTGATAGACTAATTTTTATTGGTAGGTAGATTCAACGTAAAATTTGATTTCCCTTTTTTGAGCATAAAAAAAACTCCCGAAGGAGCAAAATTTATTTTAAGTTCAAAAGCCAATCTGCCGAGCATTTTAGTTCCGTTGCTATTCGAAAGAGAGTTGGTAATGATGGGTCGTTAAGTCCTCGTTCGTATTGAGCAATACTGTTGTAGGTCTTAAATCCGACACGCTCTGCTAATTCTCGTTGTGTTAAGCCTGCTGCTTTTCGTGCTTGCTTAAGCCGTGAGCCGAAAAATCGTTGACGAAAATCTTTTTCGAAACGTTCTTTCAATATTTGTACCTTAAGAAATATATTTTCGCGAAGTGTCGCTATTGAATTTAGAGCTTCACGATAAAATTTCATTAGCTCAATCGTTCGTTCCAATTTTTCCTTATAGACCTTTTCCTCTGTCGGCATGAATTTTTCAACATAGTACCTTTGCAGTTCACTGAGCCGCATAATATGTCGTTCAAGCAAAGCTTCATAAAAAACTGTACGATCACCAAGTCGAGTAATAATTTCAAGATTTTTAACTGTTGTAACCTCTTCAATAGTTTTTCCAAATACATTTAAAAAAATTTCGTCATCGTCGACAGGAAGATTGAAATCTTTAAACCAGCGTCGTTGTAGAATTTTTGTTGCATCGAAACTACGCAGAGCGTAAGCGTTTTTAGTCTTTGGCATTATAATCGCCCTCCAGGTTGACACTTGCGCGGGCGTCGGCAAGTGCGGCATTGAATTTTTCTACAGATTAGTTTATTTTACTGACAAAAATCTCGTGTCGAGATAATTTCACCTTGTAAGTTATTGTCTTCATCGATATAATATTATATTTCACATCAAAGATTTTCACAAGAGATAATCGCATAGAGACGCGAAATTTATTTCTGTGGTCTTATCAAAACGCAAAAAAATAAGAATCTGGAAGACCTCTTTTGTGCCACAATGGGCACAAGGAGGTTTTTTCATGGCTACATATCATTTGAGAGTGAAAAACGATACACAACCCAGCGGAACAAAAGTATCGGCAAAACGTCATGCCGACTACATTTTACGCGAGGACGGAAAATCCCATGCAGACTATATCAATCGAGAAGGAGCACAAGGAGAAAAAACAGACTGTGTTTTCAAAGACAGTCAACTGCCGAAGTGGGCAAAAGGCTCGGCACAAAAGTTTTTCAGCGCGGCAACACGTTACGAGAGTAAAGGAAACAGGCGGTATAAAGAAATCGAACTGTCTTTGCCCAACGAATTGACTTTGGAACAGAATCGCGAAGTCGTCGACAAATTTATCGCTGACCATTTGTCGAATCACTATTACGCCTATGCGATACACGAGAAAAATGGCGAGTTGTCGGGTGAACGGCATCCGCACGTTCATATCATGTTTTCAGAACGGTTAATTGATGATGTGGAGAAAAAGAGTGAGCGACCCGCTTATAAATATTTTCGCCGAGCGGCTCGACCGCTAAAAGGTGAGCAGGTTGCAAGTTTTGAGCGTCGTCGTGAACATGGTGCTCCTAAAGCCCCAAAATGGCATGACAAAAAATATCTCTGTGAAATGCGAGCAGATTTTGCCCGAATACAAAACGAGGTGCTGGCGAAAAACGGCTTTTCGATTCGAGTAGACCATCGGTCGTTGAAAGCACAGCAAAGCGAAGCGGAAGAACACGGCAATGACTTTTTGGCAAAAGTCTATAAGAGAATGCCCGAATCGTACATAGGAATAATATCGGCACACGAAGAGGACGGACTTGCCGCTGATGTTAAGAGATTTCGAGGGAAAGTGCAAAATCGTCAGCATTCGTTGTTTCAGGACGATATGCGCAAAAAGACGGCTCAAGAAGAAGAAACGAAATTTTTAGTCAGACAAGCGGAATATGCCAGCCATTCTCTTTTGAACTCGCAAGCATATAAATCGGCGAATTTGGCAGACGAAGCATTGAACGGGTTGAATCAAGGTATTTTGTCCGGCTTGGCAAGAATTCAGAAACTCAAAAGAAATCTGGTTGGCTTTTTGGATGCCAGAGAACATGCGCGGAAAGAATATTTGCCAGTGGCGGATTATCAATTTCTTCTCGACTACGAAAATAAAATGAGAGAATGTGAGGAGTTGGAGAGACTCTCAAAAGAACTCATTCCGCCGACGAGGAAATATCCCGAAGAGCTCCAAGCTTTTCAAACGATTACACGCGGCATTGATAAAAAAATTTCTGATTTGCGCTCTTTCCTTGCTCAACACAATTCGCAATATTGGGCTATTCTAGGAAAATTGGAAGAACCATACCGGCGGAAAAACGTTGAGCTGGTCATGCACAGACTTTTACAAAATGACCTTGATGTATTGAGGGAATTAAAGAAAACAAGCACTACTGTCCTCAAAAACCTTGATGCTTTAAGAGCGAAAATTGAAGTACAGGAAATCCCCAAAACGGTTTTCACGGCGAGGGAAGTTCGCGACCATTTGTTTGAGCAGTATCGCTCCTTGAAAAAACAACGCGAAGAGGATATTGATACATGTAATAGCTTGATGCTCAAACATATATTCCCCTCTGAGGCTATTTCCATTGCCAAGAATATTTTCGTTCACGACGGGTTTAAAAAATTGCGCACCGAGCAAGAGGAATACGAAAAAGCGTTGGCAAAGTACGAGCGAGAAATGTCGGAAATGCGCGAGCGGGAACTTTTATTCTCCAACAGAAAATGGACGAATCGAGCGGAAAAGTTTCAAGCTCAATATTATCTTACGAAAGAAAAAATCAATTTGGAAGAGACAGGTCGAAGGCTTTCAGAAACAAAACTTCGTCTGGAAAGCGAATTAACACGTTTGGAAAGATTGTGTCAAACGAAAGAGGCACAAGAAAAAATCGCGCTCCTCGCTGCCGACATTCTTCACAAAAGCTTGAAAATAGTTTTGGAGTACGAAGAGGCAAAAAAGCGCGTTGGCGATTTATACGAAAAGTTGCAGGAAGCAAAAAAACGATTCAACGCTTTCGATGAGGGCTATAGGAGTCTGAAGCCCAATCGCGTTTATCGTGTTATTCAGCCAGAAAGCAACTCGACCAAAACTTCCAATTTGAAAGAAAATGAGCTGGTAGCGATTATTGCTGACGCGCTTCTGGGGGAACCATACGCCGTTCAATTAGTTGCTCGTTTTGGCGACAACAACCTCGAAATGGAAAAAGACTGGGAGATGATGAGCGAACTCGACAAGGACGAACTTATTAACAGAAAAATGGTGAGAGAGTTGTAAGGTTGGGCGGAAAACTCTGGCAAAGCTCTCAAAAAGTCAGTCCATGTTCACTTACCGCTTATCCTTCGGATAAGCGCAAAAAAACCGCAGAGTGACGCGGATTTTTGCCGAAAAAAATTTGTAGCGGTTGAAGATTCGCGGAACCTGCGATTGGATTTTTGGGATATTATTTTTGAGAGCAATGACATCAAACACGAAAAAATTTTAGCGTTTCCTTTTCATGTGTTCTATAAATTCGTCGAAAAGTTTAACACTGTCGTTGGGACCGGGCGCGGCTTCTGGGTGATATTGAACGCTTGTAACCGGTAAAGATTTATGGCGAACGCCTTCGATTGTTCCGTCGTTAAGAGAAATATGCGTGACTTCAATCGGCAAGCCCGCCAAAGATTTTTCTTCGACTGCGTAGCCATGATTTTGTGACGTAATTGCAACTTTTCCGGTTCTTAAGTCTTTAACAGGCTGATTGGAGCCGCGATGCCCGAATTTGAGCTTGTAAGTATCTGCACCCATTGCCAACGCTAAAATCTGATGACCGAGACAAATACCGAAAATTGGTCGTTTGTCTAAAATTTTACGGACTTCGCGAATCACGTCGGGAACGTCTTTAGGGTCTCCGGGACCATTCGATAAAAAAATTCCGTCGGGATTGAGCGCAAGAATTTCTTCAGCAGTTGTTTTCGCCGGAACAATCGTCACATGACAGTTGAGCTTACGCAAGGTATCGAGAATATTACGCTTGATACCGAAATCCATTGCCACGACGTTGAAAGCATTATTGCCAGCGTCAAGAGTGTAGCTAATGGGCGTGGTAACCAGCTCAACGACGTTTTTGCGAATGGGCAGAGCCATCATCTCGTCGATAGTATTTTGTGAAGTGTATTCGCTGACAATTACACCCTTCATAGTGCCCGCCAAACGAATTTTTTTAGTTAAGGCGCGAGTATCGACATCGTAAAGACAGGGAATTTTTTCCGCCGTGAGGAATTCGGGCAAAGTCTTTTCCATTGATGAACTTGAAGGATTTACGCAAAGTTCACCAATGACGAGTCCGCTTACAAAACTTTTGCGGCTCTGGTTGAATTTTTTTGCTGTACCGTAATTGCCGATGATAGGATAAGTCAACGTGACGATTTGTTTGCAGTAGGAAGGGTCAGTCAGAATTTCTTGATAGCCGGTCATGCCGGTGTTGAAAACAACCTCGCCATCAGCTGTGACGTTTGAGCCGCCAAAAAGTTGCCCGTGAAAAATTGTGCCGTCTTGAAGTATCAGTTTTCCTTTCAAAGTTCTCACCTGCCAAATCAGCTGGCTTCGTAGGTTCTGTACATTTTGATTTCTTCAAGATTGTCTTGGAGATTCCATACGCCGCAAGGACAGACACCCGCGCAGATTCCGCAACCAATGCATTTCGATTCATCGCTGACATATTCCAAAGAGCCGTCGTCGTGTTGGATTCGTGTAATTGCCTTTTCGGGGCAGGAGTTCAAACAAATTTTGCAATCACGACATGTGCCGCAAGAAACGCAACGTAAATGCTCGTGCATGGGGTCGGGCAGATCACAATGATGACATTTCTCGAAGAATTTTTTGGAAAGGTTAACGGACGGAACAATTTTTTTCTGCGGCAGTGGAGTAATTTTTTCGCCAAGCAGAAATTGATTTATCATCAGCGCAGTCAACCTTGCATCGCCGATTGCGTCCGTCAACCTGCCGGGCTTGATGACATCACCCGCCGCAAATACTTTCGGCAAAATTTTTTTCTCGGCGTCAGCAACTAACCAATCGCGGAATTTTTTTATGGCGGGGTCGTCCGGTAAAAAGTCGAGAACAGGCGATTCGCCGATTGAAACAATAACTTGGTCAGCTTCGATAAATTTGCCGTCGTCGGAAAAAATTCCTTCGTCGGTGATTTTTTTTGTCACAAATGGATAAATAATTTTGCCGCCAAAGTTTTCAAGTCGGCGAATTTCTTTCGGGAAGGCAGCCGGTTTCATCACATCAACGACCACGACACTTTCCGCGCCTTGTTCGTAAGCGGAAGTCGCAACATCCATGCCGGAATTGCCGCCGCCAATAACAACGACGTTTTTGCCGACATGAGGTTTTTCGCCGCGATTGATTGTCTTCAAGAATTCAATGCCGAAAGTCAATTTCTCCGCGCCTTCCCACGAGAAATAACGCGCCTTGTGTCCACCAACAGCAATCAATACAGCGTCACTTGTGTCGCAAATTTCGTTGAACTTGTCAGCGTCAACTTTGCAGTTTATAATGAATTTAATACCGATATTTTCAATCCGTTGCAATTCAGCTTTGAGGAGGTCTTGAGAAATTCTGGAATGCGGAATAACTTGTGCGAGTTTGCCGCCGATTTGTGCCGCGTCATCATAAACTGTGACACAGTGACCGAGACGCGCTAGTTGCCAAGCCGCCGACAGTCCGGCAACACCGCCGCCGATTATGCTGATTGTTTTGCCCGTTGAAACTTTTGGCGGCTCAATCTCGACGCGAGCAGATTCAAGCCCCAACGCTCCGATTTGTATTGATTCGTCGATTTTTCCACGCGTGCAACCTTCCATGCAAGGATTCGGGCAGAGAGTTCCGCAAACCGAACCGGGAAACGGCGTGTACTTCAAGACAAGTTTCAAAGCCTCATCGATTTTGCCTTGACGCAGAAGAGCCAGCCGCTGTTGAGTCGGAATTCCAATCGGGCAGAAAAATTGACACGGCGCAGAAAATTTCGCATTGTCCCAGCTCGGCACACGTAAACGATACACGCCGCGATTTACCGTGTTGAGAACAATGAAATCATCGTTGGCAACGTCGCTAAAAATTCCACCGCTTACCCAATCGCTTTTTCTGAACGCGGCAAGGTCAGGCAAAACTTGCGGTTTCTTTTCCTCAAAAGTCAGCGGGCGAAGTTTTTTCCATTGTTGCCAATCGCTCAACTCGCCAATTAGTTCGGACTTTTCGACCGCGTTCAAGAAGTGATTCATGCCGCTCTTGAGAAATTTCACGTCGTCCGCATCAAGCTCAAGGCAAAGAATATCGGCAGGATAATCGGAAATTTTTCCTCGCACATAGACGACACCGCCGACCATTCCGACACAAGCACGTTCGCCGAGCACGGAAGAAAATTCTTCGCTGTCTACTCCACAAACGACCGCACGTCCACCGCCCATAAACTCGAACGAAAAACTGCCGACGTTTTTCAAAACCCAAAGTTCCGGCTCTTCGTAAAGCGGGTCATGTTTCATCAGCGAGCCTGTGCGCGTTCCTGCGCGTCCACCGATATAAATTTTGCCGCCGCTGGAACAATGTCCTGCCGTGTCGCCGGCATCACCTTTAACCGTGATAATGCCGCCGGAATTGAGCCAACCGACGTCAGCCGAAGTCGAACCCTCGACAATAATTTCGGTATTGGGCAAACACATGGATCCGACGCGTTGACCGGCGTTTGTGACGTGAAATTTTAGCGTCCTGCCGTCGGGGTGCCACAAAGGTCCGCCAATGTCGTGCTGACCACTCGCCGCAATGTCGAATTCAGTTTCGCCCGCCTTAACTGCCGCTTCAATCATCAGCAGAAGGTCTTGCGTCGACATGCGCTCGTTGTGCTTTGTCGTGTTAATCTTCATCATTTGCAAAACCTCCTAGCAGACGTATTGAATACCGAGTTTGTCGGCGATTGCTTTATCAGTCGAAACAAGAGCATCACTTCTGCCAACGGGTAAAGAACTGTTGCCGATTGGTGCCATTAACTTTCTTAACTCCGCGTCGAAGGCAAGCACGTAATCAACAATTCTCTGCGCTCCTTTGTCAACGTCGAGCCGCTTTACAAGTCGCGGATTCTGCGTACAAATTCCGGTCGGACATTTGCCAGTGTTGCAAGCGTTGCACCTTCCTTGTTCATTGCCGACGCAGCCGAGCAGTTGAATCAATATTTTTCCGCAAAAAACGCCGTTCGCGCCAAGACAAATCATCTTGAAAGCATCAGCCGCCGCGTTGCCCGTCATGCCGATACCGCCGCCGCCGTAAAGCGGAATTTGTCCTTGCGCACCCTGTTCAACTGCCGCATTGTAGCAGTCGCGAATTTTTGAAACAACAGGATGACCTGTATGGTCGAGTGAAATTTCATTAGCCGCGCCGGTGCCGCCCTGTATGCCGTCGATAAAAAATCCACCACAGATTTTATACGGGTCGCGCAAAAGATTGTTGTAAACCGACACAGAAGTTGACGACGCCGCGCATTTTATAGCAACAGGTACACGGAATCCAAACGCCGCATTCAAAGACAAATGCATTTTCTGAACAGATTCTTCGATTGAGTAAAGCCCTTGATGATTTGGCGGCGAGGATAAAGTTGCTTTAGGAACACCGCGCAGGGCTTGAATATGCGGTCCGACTTTCTCCGCTTGAAGTAAACCGCCATCGCCCGGTTTCGCGCCTTGTCCGATTTTTATCAGAACGCCTGCAGGGTCGACTTTCATGCGTGGCATCGCTTTGATAATTCTGTTCCAACCGAAATGTCCCGACGCAATTTGGATTATAAAATACTTCAGATAATCCGACTCCATGAGCTTTACGGGCATTCCGCCTTCGCCCGAACTCATTCGCACGGGTAAGCCGCACCGTTCGTTGAGATAAGCCGCTGCCATTGCAACTGCCTCCCAAGCTCGCGTCGACAGCGCACCGATTGACATATCCGAGAAAATTAGCGGATAAATCCAGCGAACGGGCGGAGTTTTTTTGTTTGCAACCAATTTTCCGTCCGAAATTGCAAATGGAAGCTCTTTTGGCGATAAAATTCTCCCTAAAGGCGAGCGAATGTCGAAAGTGTGCCGAATCGAATCTAAAGACGGATCTGTCATCTGCGAAATTCTTCCGACGATAATTTTGTCCAAAGTGCGTTGCGCGTTTAAGTTCGTGCGTCCGCCGCGCTTTATCGGGCGATTTGAAAACAAATTCCTGCGATTATCGGGATTTCTCACGGCGCGAATTGCATTATTCGGACAAACCCTTTCGCACATGCCGCAACCGCGACACGCGCAGTTGATGTCGGCGACTTGCTTAATAACGGGAATTGCAAGCTGTCTGTGAATCGGTTCGGGCTGATTTGCTTCCGACACCGTGACTGACTTGCGCTGAACTTCGACCTTTATGGCGCGGAAGGTACAAGACGCAACGCAACTGCCACACATTGTGCAACGCTCAGCATTGTATTCAATTTTCCAAGGCAAATCGTTGACTGCCAAGTCTTGAACTTTCACTGCTTCCATCTCGTCACCCCCAAATCGTTATCAATCACGACAACTTCGCGCTCATTCGGGTAAATGTCTTTCTGCGCGTTCCTGTCCGGCAAAATCTCGTTGATGCCGCAAACTTCGGACGAAATTGCAATGGTTGTATCGTCGCCGCCAACTACCACCGGACGCAACTTTTTCGAGTCACAACAAGTCATCATGCGTCCATCGGGCAAACCCGCAATTATCGTGTTCGGTCCGTTTATTTCCAAGTGCGCCAGCGATTGACGAATCGACAGCAAAATTTCTTTGTCGGGACGCGTGGCAATTTCGGCGAATGGCAATGGCGTTATCACGTGCTTATAGTAGGGTATCGACCATTTCAGCTCGTGCAGGACGTAATGCAACGTGTACAAAAAATTTTGCGAATCCGACTCAAAGCCTATGTAACCGCGATGAAGATTTTTCTGGAACTCCTTATTCTTCGTGTAAAAAGTATTCTCGCCATTGGCACAGAGCGTGTAGCCTTGCAAAAAGAATGGGTGCGCCGCGTAGCGAACGATTTTGTAATTGGTATTCTGTCGGCATTGGACGATTATATTTTTCGCGAGCAACGTGGCGTTGTCGTCCCACAGCCGAAAATAAGTTGCAATGTCT
>CAMJKR010000015.1 GCA_946406415.1 uncultured Selenomonadales bacterium
ATTCTCGGCTCGCCAATTTATAACTTTTAGAAATCGCAACGGAACTTTCCACGCCGGGCAGAGCGTCAATCGCCACCGACGCCAATTTTGTCTTGTCGCCTATGACGCCGACGATTTTTTGTTGTGCGCCCTCCATTATCTTCGCGTCAAGCCCCACGCTTTTTATCGCCTTGATAACTTCCTCTATGTTGTGCGAAGTCGCCTCCGGATTCATTATAATGACCATGCAAAATGCCTCCTTAAATCTTGTGATTAAATATCATAGCGAATCAAGCGCGGAATGTAAACTGCAAATTAATCTTTATTTTTAAGTGGCATAATGATTTATAGATTTTTTTAATAAAAAGTCCGTCCGCGATTGAGTGGCGGGCTTTTTGTGTGATATAATCTTTTAACGTCATTTGAATTGTATCTTTAAATCTTGGAAAGAATTTTTGCAAAGGAGAGAGCTTAAATGAAGTCTGAGTTTACGCTCAAGCTTGAGCGGTGCAAGGGTTGCGGAATTTGCGTGGCGTTTTGTCCGAAAAAAGTTTTGGCATTGGACACGCTCGGCAAAGTCTACGTGGCTAATCACGAAAATTGTATAGCTTGCGGGCAGTGTGAGCTGCGTTGCCCCGACTATGCAATCTTCATGGACAAAGTTAAAAAGGAGGCGGCGAAATGAGCGCAAGATTAATGCAGGGCAACGAGGCAATCGCTGAAGGTGCGCTTAAAGCTGGCGTGCGTTTTTTCGGCGGCTATCCTATCACGCCGTCAACTGAAATCGCCGAGAGTTTAGCTAAGCTTTTGCCCAAAGTCGGCGGAACTTTTGTTCAAATGGAAGATGAAATTGCAAGCATGGGCGTCGTATTGGGCGCGTCGCTTGCCGGCAAAAAAGTTTTAACGGCGTCTTCTGGTCCTGGCATAAGTTTAAAGCAAGAACTTATCGGCTACGCTTCCGCCGCTGAAATTCCCGCCGTGATTGTCAACGTCCAGCGCGTCGGTCCTTCGACGGGACAACCTACCGCGCCCAGTCAAGGCGACGTTATGCAAACGCGTTGGGGCACACACGGCGATCATTCAATCATAGTTTTAAGTCCGTGGAGCGTCCGCGAGGCATTTGACATTGCCGTTAAAGCTGTCAACTATGCTGAACGTTTTCGCACGCCTGTAATTTTGTTGACTGATGAAATCGTTGGACACTTGCGCGAAAATGTTGAGTTGCCCTCTGAAGTTGAAGTTTATCCGCGCCGCGCTCCGAAAATTTCCCGCGCAGAAGGCTATCAACCTTACACGCCCGATAAAGATTTAGTTCCGAACGTTGCCAATTTCGGCGAAGGCTATCATATTCACGTTACTGGCTTGATTCACGACGAAACCGGTTTTCCGAGCGGCAGTCCAAAAGTTACACGCGAAGCGATTAAACGTATGCACGATAAAATTTCCCGCGCAGAAGATGAGATTATCGAAGTTCACCAGGAATTTATGGACGACGCGGAATTTGCGGTTGTTAGTTTTGGCGGGACGGCTCGCACGGCTTACGAGGCAGTTTTGAACGCTCGCAAACGCGGAATAAAAGTCGGCTTTGTGCGCTTGATTACAATTTTCCCGTTCGCCGATAAAATTATCAATGAGCTGTCTAAAAATCTGCGCGGCTTGATTGTCGCTGAATTAAACTTTGGTCAACTTGTCAACGAAGTCGAACGCGCCGTTGCGGGTCAATGCCCCGTTAAACTTTGCGCAAAATACGACATGACAATTTTTGAGCCGGAAGAAATTGAGCAATCGATTGATGAACTCGTTGCGGAGGTGAACGGAAAATGATTGAGCGCAGTTACGAAAAATTTTTCAGAAAGAATCGCCTGCCGCATTTGTGGTGCCCCGGTTGCGGCAATGGAATTGTCATGAAGGCTATCGTTCAGGCGATTGAAAAAAATCCCGCCTTTACGCAAGATAATACAGTTATCGTTAGCGGAATCGGTTGCAGTTCACGGGCGTCGGGTTATATGGACTTCGACACGCTCCACACCGCTCACGGGCGCGCAATACCCTTTGCAACCGGCGTAAAGCTCGCGCGTCCCGAACTCAACGTAATTGTTATTACGGGCGACGGCGACTGCACTGCGATTGGCGGCAATCATTTTATTCACGGTTGCCGGCGCAATGTCGACTTAACGGTTATTCTTTTTAACAACAATATTTACGGCATGACGGGCGGACAAGCCTCGCCGATGACGCCGCTGGGCAAAAAAGCTACGACTGCGCCTTATGGTTCTGTTGATAGACCGTTTGACGCTTGCAAATTAGCTGAGGCGGCTGGTGCCACTTACGTTGCGCGTTCGACGGCCTTTCACGTTCAACATTTAGTAAAGACGATTGAGGACGGCTTGAATAATAAAGGCTTTTCGTTTATCGAGGCTCTCGTTCAATGCCCGACGGCTTATGGGCGTAGAAATAAAATGGGCGACCCCGCTAAAATGATGGCGTGGATGCGCGATAACGCCGTTATGAAAAACGCGTGGGATAAACTGCCTGACGATAAAAAAGTTGGCGATAAATTCCCGATTGGACTTTTCTATAAGGCAGAGGCTGAACCTTACGACGCGGCTTATCATCAAATTATCGAACTGGCGGGAGGTGCGACAAAATGAGGAAGCAATTAAGATTATCCGGCTCCGGCGGACAAGGCGTCATAACGGCGGCGATAATTTTGGCAGAGGCGGCAGTTTCTGAAGGCAAAAACGCCGTTCAATCGCAAAGCTATGGTCCCGAAGCTCGCGGCGGCGCGTCTAAGTCCGAAGTAATTATCGACGACGAAAAAATTTATCACCCGCATGTTAAAACGCCTGATTACGTTTTGGCAATGACGCAAAAGGCGGCAGATAAATATTTCCACGATTTGAATCCGAACGGAACTTTGATTTTGGACGATGATTTAGTTCCGACTTCGCCCGACTTTAAAAATATTATCCGCGTGCCGATAACTAAACTCGCCGTCGAAAAACTCGGCAAAGCACTGTTCGCAAATATCGTTGCGCTCGGCGTTATCGTCAAAGTTACAAAGCTCGTCGACTTCGAGACGATTAAAAAATCCGTAGCAACTCGCGTGCCGCCTCACACCATCGAACAGAATATGACGGCATTGCAGTTAGGCTTTGACGCTGTGTAAAAAATTTTCGGCAACAAAAAAGCTCCTCGAACGTTGAGGAGCAATTTTTTTATCTGCGAAGTCTGAATGAAATATCTTCCTTAAAATTCGTGTCACCAATGCGGTCAAAACTTTCCACAAGGGATTTGGCAATTCTTAAGCTATCTTCTGTACTCAAGTCGACTTACATATAAAAATTAGAATATGACGGCATTGCAGTTAGGCTTTGACGCCGTGTAAAAAATTTTCGGCAACAAAAAAGCTCCTCGAACGTTAAGGAGCAATTTTTTTATCTGCGAAGTCTAAACGAAATATCTTCCTTAAAATTCGTGTCACCAATGCGGTCAAAATTTTCCACAAGAGATTTGGCAATTCTCAAGCAATCTTCTGTACTAAATCCCACTTCCATATAAAAATTTTCGTCAAGTTTAAAATAAGTCGGTTCCGTCGTGAATAAATTTTTTCGGACGGCTGTCGCTTGGCGAAAAGTATCTTTGTCGAGCGCGTAGAGTTGCCGAACGATTTCGCGCAATAAATGATTCCAATGCGGCATTTTTATTTCCTTGTCGCCTATGGAAAGTGTTGCGGGTCTCGTGCCTTTCAACGCGCCAAAATCTGAATCAAGATTAAACGTGTCACCGAGATTTATTGAACGCGAATTGAATTCTTCAGGCAACGTCCAAATATCAATCGCCTCAGCCGCTAACTTTTTCGCCCGCGCTTGAATTTGCTTGCTAGTCCACTCGTCGTACTTCGTCAAAGCTCGCGTGTAGGAAAAATTCGATTGCTCATAAATTTTTTTCTTAGTGTCAAAATCGGCATTGCTAAGTTCGGAGTTATAAGCCGTAAGCGTCAAGTTGCCCAGCGTGTGAAGAAAAATTTCGTGCGCCGAAGAATCATTGCGTTCGCGAAGATATTTTTCCCAGCGGTTATTCAACTTTTGCGGTATGATATGTTCGATTGTCGCCTCTGAATAGGTAGGCAATTCTCTTGCACGATTGGCACGCTCCAAAGAATACAACAGATACTTGCAAAGATTAGGCTTTATCGTTTCGTATAAATTTTTAGTCACGAGAGCCGCTTGAAAATCTTTATCGTTAGGGAAAGCGTAACTGCCCTTGCCAAACGTAATGGCACGCCAAAAAATTTTTTCGTCAAAAGGATTTTCTCTGTCGAGACGAGCTAGTACATTGCCCGCGAATTGTGCATTAATTCCGTTGTGCTTACAAATTTTGGCGCGAAAAGCAAAGGATATGAGCGAGTCGACGAATTTTATAAAAGTCGCCTCGTCGAAGTGATTTTTTTCGTAGCGGTCGAGCAGATACATCAAAATAATTGGTGCGTTCTTGGCGTCGAGAGAATAGACAAGTTCATAAAATTTTTTATCGAGCGAGGAAAGGTTGTTTAGATTGGTATCGTCGCTGAATATGACGCGGTGAAAAAATTTTGCGTAACGATACAAATCTTTAAGGCAAGCTTCGGCGTCGCGATAATTTCTTGCGGGTTTTCGTCTTGAAGCAAAATGCTGACGATTTTAAGCTGATAAATTGCCTCGTGAAGTTTTTTTAATGTAAGCGGTGATTCGGAAATTTTTTCATTTAAAAAGGAATAATTTCTGTACAGAGCGGAATTTTTTTTCATCGGCAGTAAAATTATTTTCGTCAAAAGTGTCCGCCATTAGCTTTTCAAGAGTCGCTCGCAATTTGTTGTTTTTCAATCGTAATTGCGTTGATAGACTGGAATGACGAGCGTTCTTTTGTCTGAAATAAACTCATCAATTCGCATAACGCTTGCTTGCACTCGGTACCAACTCCTCAAAAATTTTTCGTTATGATTTTAAACGACGCATTGTAGCTTGTCAAAAAATACTTGCGCGGCAAAATTTTCTATGCTAAAATGCGCCTGTCTTTTTTCAGAGAAGAGGTGATTTACATGTCTGCTTACTGCGAAATTTGTCAAAAAGGTGCGATGTCCGGAATGAACGTAAGCCACTCGCACTTAAAGACTAAACGCAAATGGAAGCCGAATATTCAGCGCGTGCGTGCTGTCGTCAACGGTGAAATCAAGCGCGTAAATGTTTGTACTCGTTGCCTGCGTTCCGGTAAAGTTCAACGCGCAATCTGATTTGAATTGAAAAGTAAAAGCCCCCTCCGTGCGGAAGGGGCATAATTTTTTTTAACCGGCAAGCTCATTTAAAACGTCTTCGCGGGTTATGGCGTAGGTTCCGGACTTCCTTAAGACAATGCCCGCCGCAACGTTGGCAATATACGCGCCGTCGACAGGTTTTAAGCCGCCCGCCAATGCCATTGCAAAGACCGCCGCAACTGTATCTGCCGCGCCTGCGCTGTCGAAAACTTCTTGAACGCGCGTCGGCAAATGGAAGGCATCATCTTCCGTTACCAACGACATGCCCGAAGCCGAACGCGTCGCCAAAACATTTTTAATCCTGAATTTGCGCATGATATATCGTCCTGCACGTTCTGCCGCGTCGTCATCGTCCGTCGGTATGGGGCTGAGCAGGATTTTATTTATCTTGGCAACGTTGGGAGTGATGTAATCGGCTTGCGCATATTTAATCCACTGCTGACCATAGGGCATAACTACAACCGGCACGCCGTGATTGTGCGCCGCCCGAATCACCGAGGCGCAAAATCTTTCTGTGCAAACGCCTTTTTCATAGTCGGCAAGTACAATCGCGTCTAAGCTGTCGTTGAGTCGCTTTTTAACAAAATTTTTCAGGGCGTCGAATTGCTCTTCAGTGCGCGGCGCGAGGTCTTCAAAATCCATGCGGAACATCTGAACATGCCCGCTCATAATTCTAATTTTTGTCGTCGTCGGCCATTCAGTGGCAATCAATCCATCTTGATTAATGCCGCTCTCGTAAAGCTGTCCGGAAAGTATTTCAAAGTTGTGGTCGTCGCCGACGAAACCCGCCACTGATGTTTTACAGCCGAGATTTGCCAAGTTGTTGGCAACGTTCGCCGCCGCACCGAGTGAAGCCTTGCGCTTAATAATTTTCGCAACGGGCACGGGCGCGTCGCTTGCAAACTTGCGAACTTCGCCGTAATAATATCTGTCCATCATAATGTCGCCGATAACCAGCACATTACACTTATCGACTTTAGTTTTGAAAAAATTTTGCCAATCCGTTTTAGTCATGAGTTCAGCCTCCGAAAATTTTTTATAATTATATCACGAACTTTGCAGGGGATAAACTTGCCGCGCAGAATTTTTCCACTACAAAAATTTAAAAAATTTTTACGAGGTGATTTGGATTAATGGATAAAAAATTTTTAACGTACAACATGGAAGTCAACGGGCTTTGGCAGGAAGTTAAATTCAGCGAGGCGGCAGTTGAAGAAATTTTTATGCCGTTCTTGCACGAGTTAACCGATTTAAAAATGACAATGGATAGAAAAGTTATCGCGTATTTGGTCGCGCCGCCCGGAGCCGGCAAGTCGACTTTGGCAAAATTTTTGGAGCAACTTAGCCGTGAACGTTCCAATGAGGTTGAGCCGATTCGCGCCTTGAGTATGGACGGCTATCACTACACGGCGGCTTATATGAATGTCACGACGGTTGAGCGCGACGGCGAGCAAATTTTAATGCGCGATATTAAAGGTGCGCCCGAAACTTTCGACGTGGATTTACTCGTTGAAAAAATTCGCGAAGTCCGTTCAGAGGGCACCAACTGGAATATTTACGACCGAAAAATTCATGACGTGTTGCCCGATTATTGGAGCGTCGAGGACGATATAATTTTGATTGAGGGCAACTATCTTTTGCTCAAAGAGGCGGGCTGGACAAATGTCCGCGTGCTTGCTGATTATTCCGTATTCATTGACACTGAACCGTATCTTTTGCGCGAACGGCTGATTAATCGTAAAGTTGCGGGCGGCAAGTCTCGTGAGGAGGCAGAAGCTTTTTATAACTTCAGCGACGGCAAAAATATTGAGCGCGTCTTGAAAAATTCTGCGCGGGCTGACGAAACTTGGAAACTTTTAGCGGACGGCGATTTTGAAAAACAATGAACAAATTTAAATCACATGCAAACAACGTAGCACTACCACACACGATTTTTAGTCTGCCATTCGCGTTGGCAAGTTCGTTTATGGCGGCGGACGGACACCCTGACTTTTGGACGGTCATTTTAATTTTGGTTGCGATAACTTCTGCGCGGTGGGCGGCAATCGCAATCGACAACATCGCCGATTTAAAATACGATAAACTTCAGCCGCGATTATCTTATCGGGCAATGGTGCGTGGCGAAATTTCCAAAGACGAGGCGTTAATTTTTATTCTGTTGTGTTTAATTGTTCTCGTCGTGACAGTCGCGCAACTTCCGCCGATTTGCTTGAAACTTTTACCAGTCGCGGCAATTACGTTTATAATTTATCCGTTCACGAAAAGATTTACCGCGTGGTGCCACTTATGTTTGGGCGTGGCAATCGCAATGGCTCCGGCGGGCGCGTGGGTTGCCATTACCGAAAAAATTTCCCTGCCGATGATAATTTTATGCGTGGCAGTCGCGCTGTGGATTGGAGCTTTCGACGCGGTTTACGGCGCACAAGATGAACGATTCGACAAATCTCAACGGCTCCACTCTTTAGCAACAAAATACGGCGCGGCGGGTGCTTTGAATATCGCAAGAGGACTTCACGTCATATCAATCATTTGCTTTATAATCGTCGGGATTATGCTCGGTTTGGGCAAGCTGTATTTCGTCGGCGTGGCGATTGCGGCATTAGCTCTGGTTTATCAACATGCTATCGTTCGCCCGAATGATTATCGCGAAGTCACACAAGCTTACTTTATGCGCAATGGAATAGTTTCAATCGCAATTTTTATTTTCACATGGCTTAGCTATTAATGGTTTTCATTGCCGATAAAAAGTCCGTTGACGATAAGCCACCAGCCGACAGTGCGCATTGCTCCGATAATATTAGTGGCGTGGTTGCGTTCGTCGGTCAAGTTAACGTCGTTGAGTTCGTTAGAGGGGACATGCGGCAAAAGTTCTATAACGTCAGAATCAATAAGCCCTGCAACTTTAGAAGTTAGGAACGTGGAATTATTAAAGGCAACGCCGTCCGAGTGGAAAAGGCTTGGTGCAATGGAATAATACGCAAAATCTTTTGGCGCGATAAGTTCGATAAGAGTTGGAACGATAGAAATATGATCGCCGACGGCATCGGGCGGGATAATATTTTTAGTAATGCCTGCGCCGTAAAGTACAAATGGAACGCTTTGATGTTCAAAAATTGTCGGGTGAGTTGACGGGTCGCAACGAACAGCATGGTCGCCGGTTATAACGAAAATACTATCCGGATATTTCTGATAAGCGGCGCGGACAAAATTAGTAATAACCTCGTCCATATACCAATAATGCCCCAACTCAACTGCGAGCTGATTTACGTCGTCGACGCTAGGAATTTTTTTAAGAGCCTCCGTCACGGCGTTAATGTCGTAACCTTCGGCGGCTAAATCTAAGTTATAGGGCGGGTGGTTAGTCGTCGTCATGATTAAATGAACGGTGGGATTTTCGTCGGGCAGGTGGGCAAGTAAGGCATTGAATAAATTTTCGTCTTTAGTGCCCCATGTCGTTTGCTTAGGAGCTTTGAAGTCAGGGTAGCCGTAAAAGTTATCAAAGCCCTGCGCGAGCGACATTTTAGAAATCGAATCCCACGAGGGCATTCCGCCGTACCAAAAATCAACTTGATAGCCGAGTTCCTTAAAAGCGGGAGCCATAGCGGTAATATAAAGTTTATCGTAGGTGCGCGGCTGATAATTGACTTTAATATTAACGTCGGGCAAGCCGGTAACAAGCCCCGTAATCGCCGTTGATGTAAAGTCGCCATTGGGCATAAAGTTTCGAGAGTAATAGCAATTATCTTCAGCGACGAGCGATTTAATTCCCTCCGCGATTAAAAGTTCGTCGTATTTACCGAGCATCGGCCATTGCATAAAAGTTTCACCGAGAATAATAAAAATGTGTTTAGGTGTAGGAATGCGTTGCCCGTCGGCTTTACGTTCGAGGAAGGGCGCGAGATTTGATTCTGTAAGTTCGTGATTCGTTGCGACAATCTGCGCGGCGGCGAGAATATTATTTGGGTCGACGCCGTAAATATCTCCAGCCTCCATGCGTTTAGCCATAGCGCGAGCGCGATAAAGTGCTTGCGCGTCGTCGAGTATACATTCGTTTAAAAAGTTATCAGTCGTGACACCGGCATTTTCCCAGTTGATACCGTTAGCGTAATTAAAAGAGCCGCCAAAACGCACGAACAATCCGAACAAAAATATTCCAATGATTAAGCCAGCACTAAAGCCGGCTATTTTTTTCTTAGTGTCAAGATTAGGTAGCGGGCGCGTTTTAATAATTAGCAGGCGACTAAGCGCGGCAATGCAAATAACAGTTAAAATTAGTGCGACAAATAAACGCCAGATAATGCCGTATTCTTGAATGGCAGTCACGATAATTGACCAGAGGTCGTCGTTAAGCCCTTGCACGACTTCAAAGCCAAAAGTCGATTGGAAGTTGCGGAAGTAAGGAAAGCGCAACATAAACAGCGTTGAGAAAATAAACGACGCGACAATACCGATAAGCAATCTTAGCCGTGAACGCAAGCCGATTATAGTTACGAATAAAAATGATAGCAAAGTAACTGCGCCGGCGGTTTTGAGTGATAAGCGCAAGCCAGCGAACAGTGCAGTGGCGATTTGACTTGTGGCGGTGTCGTCGCTCATGTAATTAGACATTATCAAGATAAACAGTGCGCGATAAATTTCTAGCAAAATCAGGATAAAGAGGAATAATCTGGCATCGCGCTGAATTCCGTCGAAAAATCTTTTTAAAAACTTCATGAATAGCCCCCTTAGCCCATAGATTTAATTTTCTCTTCGACAAAAGAGACGGGGATTTTCTCAAGACAAATTTCTTTTTTAGGACAAGCGCGTTTCCAGCAACCTTTGCAAGGACGCTCAACCTCGATAACATTTTGGAGTTGCCCGAAAGCTCCATTGCGCTCAACGTTAGTCGGACCCATAAGCATGATAGTACGAACACCGAGAGCCGCGCCCAAATGTACAGGACCCGTGTCGCCGCCGATAACCAAACGTGAACTGCGTATGACGTGCGCAAGCTGATAAATATTAGTTTTGTTGACGAGGTTAATAGGCGGTATTTCCATTTTAGAAGAGATTTCGTTAGCAAGCATAGTATCGAGGTCGCCACTGCCAACGAGCACGGGAACGACGGCAAGTTGATAAAACCAGTCGCCGAGTTTAGCAAAATTTTCAGTTGGCCAGCGTTTATTAGGCCAATTAGCTCCGACGACGAACACAACAAACGGATTGCCCTCACGCAAGCCGGCATGTTCCATAATGGCGCGAGCTTTATCGCATTGCTCAAGGGGAACTTGAATTGGAAAGACGACTTCATTGACGACGCAGCCGACAGCGCGGGCGGTATCCAGATAGCGTTCGACGATATGACCTTCCGCATTTTCGCCGACGACGGGTTTAGAAATTTTATCGCTCATTTCGCGCATATTGCAGATACCGAGCTTGATATTAGATTTAGCAAAGAACGCAATCGCGGCGGACTTAAAAAGCCCTTGCAAGTCTAAAACTGCGTCGTAGCTTTGTTCTTGGAGTTCGTGCTTAAAAGGAAAAAATTCTTTCATGAAGCCTTTCAGCGTGCGGAAATTTTTCTTGTTAAAGAGGATAATTCTATCAACGCAAGGATTCATTTTGAGCAAATCTAAGCTGGGCGGTTCGACAACCCAAGTAACTTTAGCATCTGGGAAAGTTTCTTTAATGGCGTAGCTGACGGGCAGGGCGTGAATCACGTCGCCCATTGCGCTAAGCTTAACAATTAGGACATTTTTTAAATCTTCGTTCATGATGTAGCCTCAATCTTTTTAATAATATTGGAAGTGGACTTGCCGGCAACGAGCTTGACGAATTCGACGCGCCCGCCGTAATTTTGAACGATTTTAGCTTCAGGCAGAGTGTCCAAAGTGTAATCGCCGCCCTTAACGTAAATATCGGGTTTAACTTGAGCTATAAGATTTTCGGCGGTCAATTCGTCAAAAATAATAACGTAGTCTACGGATTTAAGAGCCAAAAGAACTTCTGCGCGGTCGGCTTGATTATTAATTGGACGCAATGCGCCTTTAAGTTTACGAACGGAATTATCGGAGTTAAGCCCGACAATTAGAACGTCGCCGAAATTTTTAGCGGCAGTAAGATAACGGACGTGCCCCGCATGAATAATATCAAAGCAACCGTTAGTGAAGACGACTTTTTTATTGCGTCTAAGATTTTCGCAAAACTGCGCGGCGTCGTTTTTGTTGATTAGCATTATCGTACACGCTCCAAAGTAGAAATTAATTCAGTTGCGCTAACTGTGCTTGTGCCGAGTTTACGGACGGCAATACCGGCGGCGAAGTTCGCGAGCTTAGCGGCAACGGCGGGTTGTGCACCCGTAGTTAACGCCAGCAAGAACGCGGCAACGCAAGTATCACCCGCGCCGGAAACGTCATAAACTTCGCTCATATCGCTAACGGGAATGTGATGAGCCGCGCCGTTGCGTTCAAATAAACTCATGCCCAATTCGCCGCGAGTAATTAAAACACCGTCGACGTTAAGTTTAGTAAGGAGTTGAGTACCTGCGCCGATTAAATCTGTGACGTCGTTAAGCGGGTGCCCGACAAATGTTCCGAGTTCAGAATCATTTTGTTTTACGAAGCCGACGCCCGCGAAGTCGCCGATATTATAGCGCGAATCGACAATACTTGGAATTTTTTTCTTGCCGGCGTAGCGCGTGATAAGTTTACGGGCATTAGCGGTAATCGTGCCGGAGCCGTAATCGCTCATAATTATTCCGTCGACTTTGGGCAGAATTTTATCAATTTTGGTAAGGAGTTCAGCCTCAACTTTTTTAGAGAGCGGTTCTTTAGATTCGGAATCGATACGGACAATCTGTTGACTGACGGTTGCACGCCCGCCGGCAATAATTCTAGTTTTAGAAATAGTCGGACGAGATTTATCGCGGACAAGCCCCTCAATGTGAACGTCGAGTTCCTTAAAAATATTGCGTAGGCTTTCAGCGTGGAAATCGTCGCCGATAACGCCGATAGCATAGACTTCCGCGCCAAGAGTAGCGGCATTGGCAACGACATTAGCCGCGCCGCCCGCCACAACTTTTTCCCCTGCTTTTTCCAAAATCAAAACGGGAGCCTCGCGGGAAATACGGGAAATGCGTCCGTCGAGGTAAACATCAGCGACAATATCGCCAATAACCAAAACTTTTTTATCGCTGAATTTGTTAGTAATGCTGATGAGTTCTTGCAAGGTGCTGACCTCCTGTTTAGTGGTTAGTGGCTGGTGGTTAGTGGCTAGAATTTTATCACTAATCGCTAACCACTAATCACTAACCACTAATCACTAACCACTATAAACTGCGGAACAATATCTGCGAACGAGCCATCGGGCATACGGAAACCGCCCGGAATAATTCCGAGTTCTTTAAAGCCGAGCCGTTGATATAAATGGCGGGCGTGAATATTGCTGGCGACGACGGCATTAAATTGCAGAATTCTAAAACCTAAGTCACGAGCCTTAGCAATGCAATCCTTAACGATAAATTCGCCGATATGCCGCCCGCGCAGGTCTGAACGGACAGCGTAGCTGGCGTTGCATATGTGAGAGCACCGCCCGACGTTATTTGGGTGGAGAATGTAGAGAGCTAAAATTTCGCCGCCGTCAACAGCTAAACCCGTGAACGATTGCGCCTTAAAAAATTCATCGCCGGACATTTCGTCGAGTTCGTCTTCTTGCGGGAAGGCAATACCCTCGCGAACGATTTCATTCCAAATATTTATTGCGTCACCGACAAATTTTTTGTCATACGGGATAACTTCCATCAACGATTTCCTCCGAAGTTTTTTTATGCATTATACAAATTTTATGTGATTAGTACAAGGCAGAAGGTTTTGGGCAAAAAAAATTCCCTCCGCGTGGAGGGCTAAAATTATTTTTGTGTAAAGCGTTCAGCCAGATTGAATTGCAATTCGTATAGGGCGCGTCTGATGATTGCGGGCGTAACTTTATCGGGCGGCAACTGTTTTTTGAGCATAACCAATTTCATTATGTCGGGAGAATCCTCGTCGCCGAACCGGTGATGACTTGCAAGGTTTTGGATAAGAGACGTCCGCGCCGAATCGACAACATCAAGCGTACATTCCGAGCGCATATGGGGCATTTGCTCCAATAAAATTTTTTGAGCGTCCCACGAGCGTAGCCACGGCGAATCATAAAAAATATCGAACAGCTTATTAATCATTAGGTTGCGTTCTTTTACCTTGCACACCTCGCAGAACATTTCTTTAGGCGGGCATAGGGCATTGCAGTTAACGCATTTATGCCAACCATTTTTAAGGCGAAGTTTTTGCACTTTAATCTGCGACACCAGCGTAGCCAATACGGTTTGACGGAGTTTATCGGGAAATTTATTGGCTTGTTCTTGGCAACGTGCAGTTTCTTCCTCTGTCAAAGTCATGTCCTCGATTGTAGGTTCCTCGACGGGCGCGGGCGGAATTTTTTCTTGTGGCGGATCTGGAATTTGAAAACCTTTAGCGATTCTAATATTCTTGACGAGTGGTTCATCTTGCCCGAAGGTTTCGTTAATGGCGTCGATAATTTCTTCCTTAAAAAATTTCAGCTGATCTTTGAAGGCGGAATTTTCAACTTGAACAAAAAGGACGCCGCGTTCAATGGCGACGGGTGTAACCTGCGCGGCAATGTTTTCGTCGACGAGGCGGTTCCAATTATTAATCACTTCGCGGCAGAGGAATTTTTTATAAGTAACTTTGCCTAGCGAGCGCATTTGTTTATGGAGCACGTGGTTAATTTCAATCATTGAACTAAATCACCCGCCTCAACATAAAAAACATTTGCTGACATTTGCAACGGGAAATAGGCGCGGTCGGTGGCAGTTATGAGCGTTTGGATTTTTTCTCGGCAGAGGAATTCAAGCAACATTTCGCGGCGGTCGGCGTCCAATTCGCTCATAACGTCATCGAGTAACAATAGCGGATATTCGCCCGTTTCTGATTTTAGGAATTGCAATTCGGAAAGTTTAAGGGCAAGCGCGACTGTACGCAGTTGACCTTGCGAACCGTATAGTTTCAGTTCTCGCTCGTTGACGAAAAATTTCAAGTCGTCTCTATGTGGACCTTTGCTGGTTGAGCCGTTGCGTATATCGTCGGCACGTTTTGCGCGTAGCAATTCAAAAAAATTCTCCGCAATATCAGATTGGGAATCAAGCCCGCGCATATCATAGACGACGGATAAATTTTCACTTTGCGCCGAAATTTTTTGTTGCACGTTATTTGCTAAGGAATTTAGTTTGCGAACAGAACTTATCCGCTTGCTTAAAACTTTTTCGGCGGCATAGGCAAGTTGCGTGTCCCACAAGTCAAGCTCGTTAGCTGTGGCGTTTTCGTCGCGGATTTTTTTCAGCAGAACATTTCTTTGCTCGACGATTTTGTTGTAGCGTAGCAAGTCCAGAAAATAAATCGGAGAGGCTTGCGAAATTTGCGCGTCTAAAAATTTTCTGCGACCCATAGGCGAGCCTTTGAACAGAAATAAATCTTCGGGCGAGAACAATACGGAATTTAATTTGCCGACGAGTTCACGCGGGCGAATTGGATTAGCGTCGAGAAAAATTCTGCGCGGACGCTCTAAAGAAATTTCTATAGCCAACTCGTGAGAAATGCCCGCCTTGAAAAATTTTATTCTGATAAGCGCAGCATTTTGTCCCCAGCGTACAAGTTCCGTATCTTTGCCCGCCCGACTGCGCAACAGCGACGCGAAATTAATCGCCTCAAGAATATTAGTTTTACCTTGCGCATTTCGTCCGAGAAAAATATTTATAGCTTCGTCGGGGCGAAAATTTATTTCGGAAATGTTGCGCCAATCCTTGAGAAAAATTTCAGCGACATACATTAGGCTCTAACCGGCGTGGCGATGTAAATATAATCAGGATTATCGGGTTCAGTGAACGCGGCGGGGCTGTACTTATCGTTAAGCTCGATATTAATCTGCTTAGAGTCGACAACGCGCATAACGTCAGCGATATAAGCGACATTGAAAGAAATTTCTAAGTCGTCGCCGTCAATTTGCGCCTCGACATTTTTAGTTGCGCCGCCGACTTCGGGCGAGTTAGAGGAAATTTCAATGCCGCCGTTGCCAAAAGCAAGTTTGACAGTGTTGTATTCAGTTTCCCTCGACATGAGCGAAACGAATTCAACGGCAGTTTTGAACTCCAAGCTGTCAACGGTGACATGCGTAACACTCGACGTGGGAATAACTCTATCGTAAGGCGGGAACATACCCTCGATAAGGCGCGAGTTCACGAAAACATTATCAAACGTAAAAGTTAAATAGCGCGTCGAATAATTAATTGTAACGTAATTTTCCACGTCTTTTGGGTCAAATCTAAGCATAATGCCGCGCAGAGTGTCAGCGGGCACGACAAAGCTACAATCTTCGTAAGAGTTGGCAAGTTGCTCGGTGGCAAGTGCAAGGCGATGCGTGTTCGTGGCGACGAGTGAAATTTTATTGCCCTTAATCTCAAAACAGCAGCCGGTAAACACAGGGCGCGTATCGTCTTTTGAAACGGCAAAAACAGTTTTGCGAATCAAATTCCTAAGCGCGGTTGTGCTAATTCTGAACGATTTATCAGTTTCAGGCGTCTTAACTTTAGGAAAATCGCTCGCCGTCATGGTTAGCAATTCGACATTTGCGCCGCCCGATTCAATCGCCAAAGTATTGTTGCTGTCCTCGTCGGAAAAAGTAATGGTATCGTCGGGCATATTGCGCACGAACTCTTGAAAACGTTTACCGCTTACGACAGTTTCTCCGCTAACTTCCGTATTAACCGGAATGCGCGTGATAATTCCTGTGGAAAAATTATTGGCTTGTAACTCAAGCATGGAGCCTTCCGCCCTAAGATAAATTCCGGCAAGTATAGGCGTCATGGGCTTAACGGCAACTGCGCGAATCACAAATTGCAAAGCTTCGGTTAAATCATTCTTGTAGCAACTGAATTTCATAATTTAGCCTCCTTTTATAACCGCTGTATTTTATATCATTTGAAAAGATTTGACAAATTAAATCGACGCGCTAAAATAAAATTACTCCTCAGCAGATAGAAATGTATGAGCAATGTAAGTTGTTAGTGGAAAGTGATTGGTGGTTAGGAAAATCTAATCACTAACAACTAACCACTAAACACTAAAAAGAGGAGGAATATTATGAAATCCTGGAAGAAATTATTGGCAATGGGCGTGGCGTGTTCGAGTATATTAATCAGCTCGCCCGCCGATGCCGCTTACACGCTTAACGACGAGGTAGCTAATCCGCCCGCCGCTTTGCAAATGGCAACTCAAATCGGTGTGCTCAAATACGAAAACCCCGCGCTTAACAGCTACATGAACAAAGACGCGATTGTAGTTTTGAGTTTCGGTACGACGTTTAAAGACCAGCGCACCAAATCAATCGACGCAACTGCCAATGCGATTAAAGCCGCGCACCCCAACGCTAAAGTTGTTACGGCGTTTACCAGTCACATAGTCCTCAAGCACATTATGGAGAACGAGGGCAAATGCGATTACATGACGCCTGAACAGACGCTTGACCAACTTAAGCGGGAAGGGTACACGCGGATTGCGCTCGTCTCGCTTGATGTTATTCCCGGCATGGAGTACAAATACGACATTGCACTTTTCCACGAGTACAAGACGCAATTTAAGAAAATGACGCTCGCGACGCCGCTGATGTATTGGCAAGGACAAGAGGAACAACCCGATGACGTTATGCAAGTTATGCAAGCGTTGCATTTGCCGTCGTATAAAAAGGGCACGGCGATTTTGTTAATGGCGCACGGCACGCCCGACCCGTCCAACGCTTATTATTCCGTCATGCAAGAAAAACTTCGGGCAATGAAACGCAACGACGTGCACATTTACACGGTTGAAGGCTGGCCGCGTCTTGAGGATTGGGCGGGCAAGCTCAAAATGCACAAAGTAGAGAAGATAATTTTAATGCCGCTGATGATGGTTGCCGGCGATCATGCTAATAACGATATGGCTGGCGACGAGGAAGATTCGCACAAAGTTATTTTGGAAAAAATGGGCTTCAAAGTCGAGACAAAATTGCAAGGTCTCGGCGAAAACAAAAGAATTCGTGATATATTTGTTGAGCGCGC
>CAMJKR010000016.1 GCA_946406415.1 uncultured Selenomonadales bacterium
TTGATACCCTATCTGGGCGCACACAATACTTCAACGCCATTGTCTGCGCTTTGGCAATGGACTTATCGCCAGCGTCTTGTCCAGAGCCAAGCCCTTTTATCGCGAAAGATTCGCCCGATTCACTGTCGATTAAAGTAACAGTGACTTCGACAGTAGCAAGACGCTCTGTATTGCCTTTAGCGGTTGTAATTTCCTGTACGTTCAATAAAGTAGGAGTAACTACAGAAGCAATGCCGTGTTTGGTGAGTGAGGCGTTGACTTTTTCGAGCACATCAGTAGCAGTGGCGTATTTGTAGCGGTGAAAGTCATTGGTGCCCGTTTTAACGACGTGCGAGCATTCCTGCATGACAGCAACGAATTTTTTAGCAAGCTTTTGCATATAACATTCCTCCCGAAATAAACAAAGGGGTCTCAAAATTAGAGACCCCTCGAAGTAACGATTAAAACCAACTTGCACCGAAAGATTCATATCCGGCAATGTTCTTGTCAACGATGTTAAGGGCGAATTTGAAATCAGCACAATGCCGATATTTAATTGCCGCCTTGATAATGTTGCGGTTGATGTCAAGTAAAGCGTCATCGGTATTGGTACCGCGTTTCCAAGCAATGTCGAGATACCACTCACAGAAATTCGGCTGATTGTTTTTGAAATCCTGAATAGCGCGAAGCGCGGCAAGGGGCGTAAAATAGCCGATAGAGTAGGCAATAAGAGCGGCGATAACGTGCCGGTATTGCTTGAGCAGTTTTTTGTCAGAGTTGTAAATCATCTGGCATCCTCCTTGAACACGAGTTTAAATTTCGAGAAATCCTTAGGGTATTTGTCAGAGAAGGAAAGCAGTTGCCAAGCCCAAATCCCGACGAATTCATAGCCGGTATTGCCATAATGGAAATCGCCGCTACCACGATCATTGCCGACAGCCGTGAGGAGCGGCAAAGGGTGAATAACCCAGCCATGTTTATCTATTGAGAGCTTTTTGTACTCGTTCAAATCTACAAATTGTTTGGTGTCGTGATTGACGAGAAATTTGTCGTCGAGAGAGAAGTCGGAAGAAGAGACGCCAATAGCCGAAACGTTATCGCCCCAAACTTCGCCGTAATAAGGAATGTAGAACGCGGAGCAGTTAGGGAAGTTGAAATCATCGGGTTCGTCAGCATAATCGCCAGTCCAAGCAACGCGGCACGGCTCGTTGTAGAGCAATTCGGAAAAAGCGTTGACGAATGGATTAAGCCACCAGCTGTGTTCCATGAGTTTTGCGAAAGTATATTGACCGTCAACAGAGCGGTCGAAGACTTTGCAATTTAAGCCGTATTTGTCGCCAAGAATAGGTTTGTAGTATTGCCCCAAAATAATCATCTCCTGTTCTTGAGAAAATTAAGCAGTTTAGGGAATTGAGTGAGGGCGAAATTCCAGAGCAACTGAACGTCCTCGTGAGAAAGTCCGACAAGTTTTCCTTCTTCGTCCGCCTTAGAAAAAGCAATGGAGCCGAAGATTATCAAGTCGTCGTCAATGTAAAGATTGGGTGCAGGTTTTTCTTTGAGCAAAGCTTCGTCATCGGAGTATACGTCGAAAAGCTTGCCGTTGATTTCAATTTCAGTGCAGGTGACGAGTTGGCAGTTGAGAATCTTGTAGAGGTCTTTGAGAACGTTATCGGGAGAAATATACCTGACGTGCGGAGAAATGGAATTGGTTACAGCGTCGCATTCAAGGGAGAAAATCTTAAGCGGAGAACGGGAATTCATTAGCAATCACCTCTTTGTTTTGAGATTGGAGCCGTTGAGCGTAGGGGCAATTTTCGCGAGCGGCACAGTAGGCAAGACATTTTCTGTTACCCCAGCGTTCGCGAAAAGAACAAATTGGCGGTAGAGTTTTACCTTCAATAGCGTTGCGCAGTAGTTTAGCTTTATGCTGAAAATAGCGCGTAAGCCAACAGTCGCTGATTTTGTTAATCGGAATGATATAGACGGTTTTGTCGATACCGCGTTCAGCGGCAATGCGAAGAGAAGCATCGCGACAAACTGCCTGGATACACATTTTATTTACCTTGAAACCAGCGTTTTCAAGCAACATGCGATAGTAATTGATTTGAATCGCCCAATCCAAAAGGTCACGAACCCCGTCATAACGCAGTTCCGTTTTGAATTTAGGTTGTCCTTTTTTAAGCCCCGATTTGTAAATTTCCCCCGTGTCGACTTTAACTTTGTAGATTCCAAGAGCACGCATGAGCTTGAAAGACGAGGTGATTTTAAGGTCACCGAGAACGCCGTCATCAGCGTCAAGAATTTTACCGAACAAATCGAATTGCCCGCTGGTGATGTCGTCCTTTAGGCGTTCCTCAGAAAGGATTGCTCCTTGAGTGTTGAGTTCGTTGATTGAATGAATGGCTTGCCCCTGCAAAGCGTAGAGAACAGAAGCAGGATCAACGGCATAGGCACTTGTTTTCTTGAGGAAAGTTTCGCGGACGCCGGCAATCAGCTCGGTAACGGTCGGCTCGGAAATTTTACGGTTAAGAGAAATGGCAACAGCGCGAAGAGTCGGAAGGAACATACAGCGTTGTTGATTCGGACAGGAACGCAGACAATCTGTGATCCTTATCCTTTGCCCCTTTGGGCATATGAATTTGGTAGCCGGCATAAAATCAACCTCCATAAAAAGACTAAGCCCCGACTGCATAAACAATCGGGGCTGAAATAATGTTACGATTAGAAAGGAACGGCAACAGAATACTCGTTTTCGTAAATCAAGTCGTTGTCGTAGAATTTGTAATCCGAATTAAGGTTTGTTTGAGTGTTCAGTTCAATTTGTGCAGTGAGGTCACCGAAATGTTTTTCAGTTACTAAGTCGGTAAAATTGATTTGGGAAAGAGCCGTTGTCAAATACTTTGTAAGGATACGGACTTGGAAGGGGTTCAAAGTCAAATGAACGGACGAGTTTTTCTTTTTGTCTTCGAGAGCGAGAAAGATGACGTTTTCCCCAAGACGAATGGTTGAATCTACGTCAGAATACGCCGCGCAGTTAAAGTAACTGCTCATAGTGTAACCTCCTCAAGCTGAAATAGATTGATATTCGGACATGGATTGATAAGCGGCGACAGTCGGTGGCGGAAGAATGTTACGCGGAATCGGCAAAGCAAGAATTTCGCCGCCGATGCGCTCAAGGTCGGTTGCCCGCTCATAGGTCTTTGCGATTTTGCTTGCGGCAGTAACAGCATTGACAAGCCCATAGCGGGAGTTGTCGCCTTGCATAAAGAGTTGGCGCAAAATGTCCCCGCGTTCGTTTTCCGTCAGCTGAAACTTATCGGCAAGTAATTCGACGGACTTAACAGGATCATGAGTAAGAGGAATTTGAGTAGCGTCGCGCATTCTGTTTACGGTAAGCAAGAATTTAGCCTCGTCGACAGCTACTCTTACTACATCTTGCACTTTCATGAAGAATGCTTTGTCATCTTGTGCCAGTGTTGCTTCGCTATACAATTCGTAAGCGGAATCATCAGAGGCATTTACTTGCCGCCCGACGTGATATTTTTTCTGTGCAAGGTCTTTGCAGATGAGCCCGTTCTTGCAGACAAGGCGAAAGACGAGAGGTTCAACGCGCAAACTTCCAAGACCGACTTCACTATTGGAAACGACAAAGCCAGCTTGAACAACATCGCCAACTTTGACTTCCGCTTTGACACGGCGATTAACGACCTTGATGTAAAGATGAGTGGGAGTAACTTCGCAACTTTCAATTTGTGAGCCTTGCATTTCCTGAATTACGGGCAGAACAGCCGCGCACAGTTCTAAGTTATCGAGCCTACGATAACGGTCGGAAAGGAAAGCCCTGACATTGCCGTCGAGTACGCGAATCATACGACGTTCGGGCTTTTGTTCCAGCCAAGTGTTGATGTTGTGATCGAGCAGTTCGGGAGCTTCGCTCTGCATTTTCTGATAGTAGCGAAAGGGAATGTTGAGGCGTGTAGCTATCTGCTGATGAGCAAGGTCGCCAATTTGGAATCCGTAAGTTTTGCCGTCGAGGGACAAATGCAAAGTCGAGCCATAGGGATTCGATTCCACTTCGAGGGAGCGAGTATCAGCAAGGAAATCTTGCCGATTGCGTCTTTGACGTTGAAGCTCTTTACCTAGCTCCATTAGGGTTCTACCTTGTTTCAAAACTATCTCCTACAATCTGAAAATGAGACAAAGAAAGCCCGAACAATATCGTTCGAGCTTTAGTTTAAACTAGTGACTACGTAGTCACTGATATAATATATATTTGAAATAAGGTTTATTGGCACTTTTAAGTTGACTTACTCTGGTGAACGGCATAATATATCAAGTAAGATTTTTCTATTGAAGGAAGGGAAGTAATGCTCCTCAATATTGGGGTATTATGAGTTTTGTGGGGAAGAAAAAAAAGAAGAAAAAAGCAGAAAAATTTATTGAAGACTTTATTGAAAAATATCAGTCTGAAAAATTTGAAGAAAGTTTTGATGAGGAAGTTAGTAGCGATTATTCTTCTGAAGAGATACCAGTAGTATCAAACGAAGTAGAAAATAATATTGAGACTAATTCTGTTCCTCAATTAAGAGAAAGTCCTGAAATGAGAGAATCTAGGCTTCTTGGAGTTTCACCAGATGAGTTATCTTTTGAACGAGAAAATGAAAATATATCTGACCAATTAGTAGTGTTACAAGAATTTGATTTTAGAGAAGCAATTTGTCAGAATACCAATGCTGAAGGAACGTGGACATCATTACCGACTTTTTCTTCAGAATTATTAGAGAAGAAAAAGATTCCTTTAGCGTATGAAATTTTTTGTTTTATTAGAAGTAATTTTGATATTTTGGCTTCTAACGAGAAAAATTGCCTCTACGTCTATAGTTCAAATACTGGTTGTTATAACGAAATGAATGCTAGCAGATTTGGTATTTTTTTGTCAAAAATACTTAATACTTCGGATGCTATGCCGTTTTTGACTGGAACAGTTCAAAGAACAGTTTTTAATTTTTTGCTCAATGATCATTCTCTTCAAGTAAGGACGGCATTTTTTGATAATCAAGAACGATTCATTAACGTTGCTAATGGTGTTATAGATTTAACAACAGGTGAGCTTCTTACACATGATCCGAAATATGGATTTTTAACGTCGCTGGCATTTGCTTATGACAAAGATTATGCATTCAGCGATGAAGTTCCAGAACAATTTGGAGAAATGCTCTTACAAAACTTTCCTGACGCTGAAGATAGATTAAGATTTTTACAATGTCTGGCATATCTTATATCCAATCGCTATTCTAATAAAGTCGCATTCTATTGGTTAGGTAAACCTCACACGGGGAAGAGCACCTATCAACGTTTATTGACTGGTATAGTAGGAGAAAACTTAGTCAGCAATTTACCGTTGCGCAAGTTGGCTGATAAGTTCTCTATTGCTACGCTCGCAGGTAAAAAACTGAATTTTTGTAGTGAGACAGGCAGATTGCCTATTAAAAATCTTGATGTTTTTAAAGCTCTAATAGGTAACGATTATGTAGATGCGGAATTTAAGGGGAAGGATCATTTTTCTTTCCGTGCCCAAACGAAGTGTGTATTTGCGGGCAATAGTATGTTAAATATAGATTCTAATATAGCAGAGGACGCCATATTTGACAGATTTGAGTTCATTAAATTTAAGCACCCCACAAAGAAAAAAAATCAAATTCCCTTTTTTGAACAGAAGTTACTCAATGAGGAAGGAATACAGATATTGTCTCTATTGATTCGCGTACTTCGTCAATGGTACAAAGATGGCTGTCGTTTTGTTAAAACAGATACATCGAAAGAATTGAAAAAGAATTTTAAATATATAAGCGAGGAACCAGATGTCATTAAGCTTTTTGTAAAAGATTGTTGCAAGCTGGAAGCTGACGCTGATGTAAGTTACTCTGACCTCTTTAAGGCTTACGTTGAGTATTGCAAGCAAAATGGTTGTTTGGCATTAACTCAACAAGCATTTGTTAAACAGATTATAGTTCAAACTGGAGTAGAAAAACGTAGACTTCATCCTGCAAAAAATTTACAGTATCGAGGTTTAGCAGGGATTCGTTTAAAGAATAGTGTGCATGACGTACTGATAAAAAAATAAAAGTTTGTCACATTTGTCACTTAGCATTTGTTTAAATACTTATCTCCTCCCCATTTCTATTTTCTATTTTAATCACAAGTGTTATTTGTCTTCACCTTATGACAATACCTGTTACTTCGAGTTATCTCATACTTTTTGATATTACATAAATGTTATCTTGTGTTGAAAAAAATTATAACGTGCCAACATGAAGGTAACTTTTTTTACGAGGTGGGACAAAGTGATAGATACGATGATGATTAAATTGGAATTGGACAAAGAAGTTTTTAGTAAGCTTTTTGATTTTGTAAATGACTTTTTAGAAGCTTATGATTTGGGCAAGTTATGGTTTAACAAGAACGCTGAGCGATATGTAACGACGAAACTTGCAAAACACGGCTTTTTGGAGATTATCTTTCACAAAACGAAATTTAAATGGTATCTGGAAGTAAAATTATAGCCTATCCGATTGTTAAGAGAAAATGAGATGGTTGAGTTATGTAGGTTTGAAGATTATTATTTGGTTGAATCGGGCTTTAATGAATTCTGGAGTGACGTTATCAACAGTGAAGCCACTTTACCTGATTTTATGCATTTTGCTAATTGGAAGGTCAGTCGAATCGACTATGCCTTTCAATTTCAGACGCCACACTTGCAGACATATCTGGATTTGTTGCAATGCGGACGAATTAACAAGTATTTCACGAAACATGATTATGAGACCAGTGTTTATACTACAGCTAATACGGTTAACCTCAATTTCTACGACAAATACGCTCAGTTAAAAGGTAAAACATACTTGAAGAATTCAGATATTGAATCTGCTAAAAATCTTTTGCGGCTGGAAGTGCAATGTAAATCTGATTATCTGCAGAAGTTGAAGAAAAAATTTGAACTCGACAAAATGAACGTTCGAGAATTTTGGAATGTCAATATTGCTGAACATGTTTTGACTTATAGAATCAAAACGCTCGTAGGCGAACTTGATTTTTATCGTTTTGATGTAGCAAACAAAAAGTTAGGCGAACATGTAGGAAATAACGGTCTTATTTTGCAGTCAATACTTAGGTGCATAGCTCAAACCAACAATATCACTCTTGCTAAAAAGAAATTTTGTGAGAGTCATAGCGGAGTATCTTTTGAGAAATGGGATAAATTGCTATGTAAGTTACGAAAAGACTTCGGGATAAATCCATTGACTTTCTCCAATACGGAAGAAGAATTACCGTCTGTATTGAAAAATCCGTGCTCGTTATTGGCGGAAGACTTTAAGCGGAGCAAAGTTATTTCAAATTCAAAGACTCCTTAGTACGACGCCTAAATTCCATTATGGCAACATTCTTTTCCTCTTGAGACATATTATTAGGAAGAGACGTCGCAAAATTTTTTTGCCTACTATTCAATTCCATACGCTTATGATACGTATCAATTTTTTCGTCGCTCATTTGGTCTTCAAGGACTGCTCGCGGTATGCCACGTTCTTGGAAATCAGAAGAATCAGCTGCAGAGAAATCTATTTCCCGCGCAGAGGTCGTCACAGATTTTGTTGGTGGTTCCTGTAGTACAGGCGTTTTGTAATGAGGCGGCTCGTAAGTTGATTCATTGGTTATTACTGGAACAATCAATTCTTCAGCTACGAAAGTTTCAATCGGTTTGGTTGGCGACTTAACAGAAGTTTTTTCAGGCAAGGTTGTATTATTCTGTGATTTCGTTTCAGCGGGCGCGACTTTTTCTTGCATGGTAGGAATTTCAATGAAATCAGACGACGATAATTTTTGCGCAACGGACGGAAAAAGAAAATAACTGCCTAAGCTTATAACTCCAAGACACGCACAAGCAACGAGATTTTTCCACTTGTGAAATCGTCTGCGCCGAATTATCGCCCGTTTCAAACTCCGCGCAGAATCGAATCGTTTATTCGGGTCGAACTCAGTACACTTTGCAAGTACAGGCGATAAGAAACCATGATAATTTTCATAGCCCAAAAGTAACTTTAAAGTCAAGCCTAGTGAGTAAATATCCGTGCGTTCGTCGGTCTGATGAAAGCCATATTGTTCTGGAGCTGCAAAGCCTGGTGTTCCAATAAAACGAGTGTCAGCAAATTTACCCGGCTTTTCTAATCGAGCGGCATCGAAGTCTATCAATTTTACTTTGCCAGCGTTAGTTAGAAACAAATTTGACGGTTTAATATCGCGATGAATTATGTGCCACTTGTGTAATTCTTGCAAGCAATCACACACTTCAATCGCTAAACGACATGTGATTTGTTCATTCAATTTCCCACGCAGGTCAAGATATTCTTGCAAGTCCATTCCCTGCAGATATTCTTCCACAACGTAGGTTGCCGAGTCGCTTTCCGCGACATGATAAATTTTGGGCAGAGTGGCATTTTTAATTTTGGCAATTTGCGAGTAAAGCAAACCTGTGCGGTTGATTACCTTCAGCAAAAATTTTTGACAGGTAGCAATTTCTTCGACAAGAAAAATTTTTGTCTTGTCCGAGCTATGAACAAGTTTGAGCAGTCGAAAACTTTCCTGCAGGTATTTTGTCAGCCCCAAATGAATCACTGCCCTTCTTTACTTAAAAATTTTCTGTTATAATGCCGTCTGAAACGGAGGAATTTTTATGATAAACGTACAGATTGACATTCCCGAAGCTCTCGCGCCTTTTGTCAGCCCGACTACTGAACAGAAAAAACTTATTCGCAACGCCATGATTATTTTTCCTTCCATTCAGGACGAAACTATTTCCTATGGTCGCGCTGCCGAAATTCTCAACCTCAAAAAACTTGACTTGATAACGCTTTATGGCTCTCTCGGCTTGCCTTATTTTAATCCGTCCAAAAACGAATTGAAAGAAGAGTTGCAAACAGTAAAGCCGATGTCGAGACCTTCAGAAAAAATGCGTGCCTTTCGTGAACTTGAGACAATGCGAATAAATCTGCCGGAAGATTTCGACCCCGATAGGGAACGTATGACTGCTTTGGAGGAAAAATATGGTACTGTTGATTGATACCAATGTCGTTTTGGATTTCATGCTAAAACGCAATGACTTTTACGAAGACGCTTACAAAATCATGGAACTTTGTGCAAAGGAAGAAGTAAAAGGTTACGTTGCTCTTCATTCAATTTCAAATATTTGGTATATTCTGCGCGGGATAGACGATACCACCAAAAGAGAACACCTTAAGCGCATTTGCCGAATTCTTGAAGTCTGTGCCATACCTCATAAAGACGTAGAATCAGCACTAGACAAAACAGATTTTAAGGATTTTGAAGATTGTTTACAAGATTTTTGTGCTGTAGCAGTGAACGCCGACTACATCATAACCCGAAACGTTGCTGATTTTGTTCATGCAGAAATAAAAGCAATTACTCCACAAGATTTTTTGGAAGAATACAAAAGCGAGGATTGCTAGCCGTGTATTATGAAAAACCTGACCGCCTTTTGCTCGGTGACCACAAGAAACGCACAACCGACATTTTAAACGAGATTCACTCCGTCGCCAAAAGAAAATCCGATGACGCTTTCTCCGATTTCGTAGAACTCAATCAAGATGAATTTTCCTACAATCCGCAAGTCGGCAAGTATATAAAGGACGTTCTGCAAAGTCGTCAAGAGGCTCTCAATATTCCCGAACTCGCCGAATTGACTGGGATTTCACGCTCGTATCTTTATCAGCTCATTCCGGCAAAAGATACTCCGCCAAAGACCGTCAAGAACAACCCCGACAGGAAATTGCTTTTGGCGATTGCTATCGCTCTGAAATTTTCCGTCGACGAAACTCAACACCTTCTCAAGTACGCCAACGAGCCTGAACTTTACCCGCGCAGAAAATTTGACGCCGTAATTCTCTATTCCCTTGAACGACGACTACGCCTCGTTGATACAAATATTTTATTGGCGTCCAAACAATGCGACCTGCTAATTTTTGGAAACGAAAAAACAACCCAAGATGAGTGATGTACTCTCCTGAGTTGATTTTATTTTTTGTGCCTTTTCTTTTCAATGTACTCGTCAACGGACTTTCGCGGGATCTTGTAGACTTTGCCGATACGGAAAATTTCTATCTCTCCGCTCTGCAAAAGTTTGTATGCTGTCGTCCGCCCAACGTTTAGATATTCCATGAATTGTTTTAAATCTAAAATGTTATCATACTGCCTGAACATCATTACTAAGCACCTCCCTGTGCTTTTTATGGTTATGTTATTTCAACTGTAAGTAATAAAAAAAACTCGCCCACAATTCTGCAGGCGATCAATAGAATCAATAAAGCTCAAAACTCGTCTCTCTCTTCACACAGTGCATTGTAGGCTTCGGGCGTAATTACAATTTTACAACGCTCTCTTCTTCCTTCTAAAGCCGCGTCAAGACTTTTTTGTATACTTTCGGTTGCACATTTATAGCCAAGAAAAGTTCCTCTGCCGCCGGCACTGATAGACAACGCGCCGATGAACGTTGCGAGCATATCATTATCAAGTTCGGAAAGAGCCATATCGCAAACCATGAGACATTCCCGTCCCGTGCGATTATAAGGATTATTGCCGAAGAAATAACTTACGATGTAAGGGCTGATAAAGCCGCCTACAGTTTTCTTTCTTGAGAAAGTCATTTCCTCAAAAAGTCTTGCCTCGTCTGAAGTCATTGGCTTAACTCCTTTGCTTATCAATCAAAAAATTTTCTCCGTGCACGTTCGGCATTGTTACGCGCATAATCAGGTACGGTATCGCGCAGGCTGTCTTGTTTGGAGCGGTTGCAGTGTTTACACAGTCCTTGCAGGTTGTCGAGTCCGTCACCGCCGCCGTAATTTCTCGGCAAGATGTGATCAACGTCCATGTCGCTCTTCCGAAATTTCCCGCCGCACTTGGTGCACGTATACCAGCCGTGATTCGATTTGTTCTCTTTAAAATAATCGTCACGATAGCCCATAAAATTTTTCTCCTTTACTTTACCTGCGATCCCGCAAAACTTTTCTGATGATCATCTTATCGTTTGCGCTGTAGAAACTGCTGTTCAGTTTGCGTTCGAGGTCAGCGTCATCATAAGAATCAAATTCTTCGTATTTTTCTCTGTCTCTTGCAACCTTGTCAGCAGCAGCTTGTCCGACCGCTTTACCCACATTTTTAGCGTTATCCCAAAATCCCATAAAAAATTCCCCCTCTATTCGCCACCGCCAACTTTTTTCATTACAGCCGCACAAAAAGCATAAACGCCCAAAATCCCTAAAATGAACGGCAGAAGAAACATACCCACACCCGAAATTACTATTGCCGCGCATAATATAACCAACAGAGGAAGAAGATGCATAAATCTGGAAATCAGCGGCATTGCCACAAAACCAATCACGACGGCAATTATCGCAGTAACCATTGCCATTCCTCCTTTAAATTAACCTTTACTGACTTTGATTTTGCCCTTGCCATATTCGACGGTGTAGCGTTTGCCGCAACTCGGACAAGTACCACTCGTACGCTGAATGCTCGCAGTATCGACCGTGTAAGAATTGAGTTTGCGTCCACAGTGCGGACAATTCACGCTCTTTGAAATTGCCATATCATCTCCACCTTTTGCCAATTCATCAACCGAACAACGAAAAATTTTTGCTAGCTCCAAAAGATGAGCTAATCTCGGTGTGTTGCAACCGCTCTCCCACTTGGCAACGCTTGAGCGATCTATTCCCAAACGCCGTGCCAGTTCTTCCTGACTTAATTTGTGCTGTTCGCGATATTCCTTAATTTTGTTCATCACCGCTTCCTTCTGTGATTGCCAATCACTTTACCAACTACACGAAAAAATTATAGCTCAAAAAATTTCTTGAAAATCTGCCATGTGGCAGACTTCAAGTTTATTTTTCTTCATTTTTCTCTTCTTCTTCGTACAAGTCATCATTTTCTTCAGATACCAAAGGTTCCCACCACAATTTCTTCTCCAATTCATTGAACGTAAGAAACAATGACGGATCTATCTGTAACTTCTCTGCTATCTTTAACAACGTTGCGAGCGATAAATCGTTGTGGTACTTGCCTCGTTCGATTCGGCTTATTACACTTTTATGCAAGCCCATTCTTTCTGCTAGTTTTTCCTGTGTTATCCCGCGTAGTGTTCGATAGTAAGCCACCTTCGCTCCGATTTGCCTAAAGATTATTTCTTGCTGGACATCCATTTTTTCACCCCTTTTATTATTGCATATTTTCAATTTTTGCGTATCGCCCCATTTCGCATACAAAATTTCCTGCAAAGGAAACTTCGCAAAATAAAAGCCAACGATCATAATTAACCGATGGCTTCTTATTCATAATATATATTTCTCTTAAAAAGAGTTGTCGATTTAGCATAGTTACCTGTAAACTTTCTAAAATTTAGGACACATTGATTCTTTAATCCGATTCTAAAGTTGACATTTTTGACTACGTTTATAATATCTTGTTCTATCGCCATTTATGCTTTATCCAAAACTCATCATCAAAACTAAGGGAGGTTTTTCCCATGAAATATACCTATGCACGTGTCTCCACTCGTAAACAATCCCGTGACGGCAACGGGATTGTTGAACAAATTACGACATTGTTGAGCTGACAGGCTTGTCTAAATCGACGCTTGAATAGATTTAAACTAAACTTTATGGTAAAATATACTTGAGGTGAGATGATGTCTATTAAATACACTATTGAATCCAAATGGGCTAACGCTACTATTCAAGACAATTTCGTTTTCAGCAAGACTATGGAGCTTTACCCCAAATTGTGTCAGCAACTTCTCGAACTCATTCTTGGAATCAAAATCAAAGAAATCAGCTATCCCGAACGAGAAAAGACTATTGAAACTCGTATTGACGGTAAAGGTATTCGTCTTGACGTTTTCGTTGAAGATAAAGGTAACAATCGCTTCTTTGACGTTGAAATGCAAGTTACTAACTCAGCGCATCTTGCCATGCGAGTTCGCTATTACCAAGGATTAATAGACATGAACAGTCTAACGCGTGGTCAGCATTACAGTGCTCTCAACGAATCTTTCATTATCTTCATCTGCCCTTTCGATCGCTTTAAGCAGGGGCGTCACTTTTATTCCTTTTCTGAACGCTGTGATCAAGACCACTCTTTGATACTCAATAATAAAGCTCACCATATTTTTTTGAGCACTAAAGGGACTCGTGATGACGTTTTACCTGACATCAAAGCTTTTCTTAATTACGTTGACAGCGGCATTGTCTCTGGAAAATTTGTTGAAGATATCGCTCACGCTGTTGATTCTGTTAAATCTAACCAGAAAGTGAGGCATGACTTTATGACTTTTCATATGGCTTTGCTTGAAGAACGATTGGAAGGCGAACAACGCGGTTTAGCTCAAGGTATTGAACTCGGACGTAATAAAGAACGCGAAGCTCTCGCCCTTAAAATGCTTCACAAAGGCAAATCCTTCGCTGAAGTTCACGAATTCACCGACTTATCTATTTCTCGCCTTGAGCAACTTGCCAATTTTCATCCTGCCCATTAAAACTTGATTCCATATTTTTCGCACATTACATTTATCTTTCTTGCACATGGCATTCTTCGGAGTGCTATATTTTTTTCTTCTTTCACCATCTTTCTTCGGTTTTCTTTCGTCTGGACATAAATTCGTGCTACGGAAATCTTTTTAAGCTTTTTTCTTTCACTTATCCTTCTTTCGCTTTTCCTTTTTTTCGCTTGGGAATCTCTTAAATTTTCACGTTTTTTCTTTCATCTTTCGTCAGAACGATTTTTCGTCCGGATTCTGCAATTTTCACGATTTCGGCAAAATTTCCAATCTTCTCTTTCATAATTTTTTCACCACATTTCTTTTGTTTTTGTAACATAAACTGCTTTACTTCTTGTTTTACGGGTTTGAAATCTCAACGTGAAAAATTTCCCAATCGCGTAATGACGCCATCGAAAAAGCATTTAGCTAGGATTCGTAATGGAAATTTTTGAGCAAAAAGCTAGGATTCGTAATGAAACGCGTATCAAAAAGCTAGGATTCGTAATGGCGTCATTAAAGCATACCGCTAGGATTCGTAATGAAAAAACCGCTAAAAGGGCTTGAAATGGGCTTAGAAGTGTGTTATAATTTTTTTGATTCGATTTAGTGAAATTTTTTTGATGTGATTCTGTGAAAATTTCGGGGGTGGTTTTATGAAAAAAAATGAAAAAGAAAAGTCTCTTGTCCTGAGAAATGACATCTATCAGAGCAATCCGCTGGTAAACGCCCGAAAGGTTTTTGACCTCTTGGGGATGAGAATATTTATGCTGGGCTTGCGTGGACTCAATCCCCATTTTTCGGAGCGTGACAAGTACTATGACGAAGAATTTCCCGACATATTTATTCCGACTAATAAACTTACGGAGCTGTTTGGCAACACAAAGTATTTAGCAGAATTGAAACCGGCTTGCAAAAAGCTCTTTGATACAATTATTGAACTAAATCACGATGACGGTGGCTTTACACTATATCATTTGTTTCGCAAATTGGATTATGTTCCAAATGAAGGGCTACATATTCGATTTGAGGAGCTTCTTCGTCCGTATATCCTCGACCTGTTCCAATCAAAGGGATACACGCGAATTAATGTGGAGTATTTGTTCAAGCTATCGTCGCCGTACGCGGTGCGCTTGCTAGAATTGCTCCTGCAGTACCAGAACATCAAGAAATTCAAGATACTCAAGGAAATCAAGCGCACTTTTAAAGTTGAAGAGCTCCGATTTGCGCTTAATGTGCCCGAAAATGCCTATCGCGACCGAATGAATAATTTCCGAAAATTTGTACTCGACGACCCGATAAAGGAAATAAACGCGCGGACGCCCTATATTGTGCGCTACGAGACGATTAAGGACGGACGCAAAGTCTTTGCTTTTGAATTCGTTATGGATACTTACAATGTACCGCAGGACGAAGATAATCAAAGCAATAAGCCGTTGGAAAACAATGACGCAATACATTTGCTCTGCTCTTTGGGCTTTAACGACAGGGCAGCGCAAGAAATTTTCAAGAAGTGTTCCGACGTTAAGGATTGCATTACAAGAGTCAATCGTGCCGAATGTTTGCTGGCGCGGCAAAGAACCCCTGTCAAAAGCAAACTTGGATTCTTACGCAGAGCCATAGAGGAAAATTGGCAGACAGATGGACAGCCGCCGAAAAATCCGAATACGGATTCACAAATTACTGACCCTAATCAAGAGCAACCCAAACGCATTTCAAAAAATTTAAGAGTCGGTAGAAAAGTAATCCCGTACACAATGGTAAGGACTTACATAGACGCAATAAGAATGAATGAGTATCTTGACCTTGTTAAAGAGGGTTTAAAGGAGTACAACGTGTCTATCGAACGCTTCGTTAGCCTATGTGAGAAACATGGCATTTAAACCAAAAAGCCTCGACTATCCGCCGAGGCTTTTTAAATTTCTATGCTTGATTAAATTTTACTTAAACTTATTACCAGAGATTTTGTAAGAATTACCGTTGATGTTCAATGAATTATTTCTGAAAAACCCGTCGCAGATAACGGCATTTTCAACCGAAATTTTAGAGTGAAGATACCTCTACCCCCCAAAATCATCGGGTTCAAAGATACCTCTACCCTCCCCAAATCATTGGGTTCAGATATACCTCTTGTTGCCGTTAAAATTGAGAATTTGCAACAAATCCCCGGTTTGGAAGTTGAAAATGGTATCGTCGCCTGCGCCACGTAATCAATCAAGAAAAAAGCCCCAGCTCTCGCCGAGGCTATGTTTGCTATTCCTTGTTTTAGAATACTACTTTTGAACGAGTTTAGAACCACTGATTTTGTAAGTATCTCCATTGATGTTGAATGTGCCGTTTTTGCTAACGCCGTCAAAGATAACGGAGCCGCCGCCCGAAATACCAAGTGTAAGGTTGCCGCTCTTGAAAGAAGAACTGGTAAAGGTGCCACCCTCTTTGCCGTCAGACTGGAGGATAGCGAGCATATCGCCGGTTTGGAAGTCAAAGATAGTATCGGTGCCTTCGCCGGGCTTGTAAATAAAGGTATCGTTGCCTGCGCCGCCGTAAAGCGAATCATTACCTGCGCCGCCCCAGAGACTATCATTACCATTACCGCCAACAAGCGTGTCTTTACCTTTGTTGCCAAAGATTACGTCATTGCCAGAGCCGCCGGAGAGAGAATCAGCTCCTGAACCGCCATTGAGCTTGATGTTAGAGCCGCGAGCGGTGATTGTATCGGCTTTTGAGCTACCGGTTATGGTTGCCTTCTTGTAATCGGAAGCAAAATCAAATTCGTAACTGCCGCTGACTGTAACCTTGTTAGAAAGGGCAGAATTTTTCAGCGTGATAACATGGTCGCTAACTGATAACCCGCTCTTAGATTTGGCTCCTTTTACAGTCGCTAGAGTATTTGTGCTTGATGTCTTAGCGTAACTAGGGGCTGTTGGTAAACTCAGGTAAAAGAAAGACACAAGCAATTCTCTGATA
>CAMJKR010000017.1 GCA_946406415.1 uncultured Selenomonadales bacterium
GAGCATTCGGTTCATACCCGGAGTGTCACTGGTTCAAATCCAGTCGCCGCTACCATGCGATATTAACGCCCCTGCCACAGGGGCTTATTCAATTAAAAATAAGGAGGGCGGATTATGAGGACTAATATCACCTTGTCCTGCACCGAATGCAAAAATCGCAACTACAGGACGAACAAAAACAAAAAAAATACTCCCGACCGCATCGAGATGAAAAAGTATTGCAAATTCTGCAAGAAACATACCCTTCATAAGGAAACTAAGTAATTCCGCGGGGGTGTGAGAACATTGTCGGAACAAAAGGGCGAAAAAAAAGGCGTCATTCAATTCATCAAAGAAGTCCGCGCCGAGCTAAAAAAAGTTTCGTGGCCAACAAATAAAGAACTTGTTTCTTATACAGGCGTCGTCGGTTTGGCGGTTATAATCGTGTGCGCGTTAATTTGGGTTTGTGACACGGCGTTTGCAAAGTTGTTTCGCATTATCCTCGGCTGAAAGGAAAGTTCATAATGGAAAAAAAATTTGCGGAATCGGAGCGCATTTCAGACCGTGCCTGGTATGTCGTGCACACTTTTTCGGGCTATGAAAAGCGCGTTAAAGCTACCCTCGAAAGCAAAGTTGCCGCGCAGGGCTTAGGGGACGTTATCTTTGATGTTATCGTGCCAATGCGCGACGAATCCGAATTCAAGGACGGCAGACGGCGCATCGTCAAGAAAAAAGTTTTTCCCGGCTACGTTCTCGTCGATATGATTGTTAACAATAATTCTTGGTTCGTCGTTCGCAATACTCAAGGCGTCACGGGTTTTGTCGGTTCCGAAAAAGACCCTATTCCGCTTAGCGAGGAAGAGGCGCGGCGAATTTTGACTGAACTGGTTGACGGACGCGCCGCAGATAATACTCTTGGCTTTAAAATCAATGACAACGTGCGAATTATCGACGGCATTTTTGAAAATCGGCTCGCTAAAATCAAATCCATTGACTCGAAAAAACAGCGGCTCAAAGTTTTGGTTGAAGATATGCCGGTTGATTTGGACGTTAGCCAAGTTGAAAAAATTTAGTCGACATTGAAAGGAGGTGCAACTATGGCAAAGAAAGTTACCAAAGTCGTCAAGCTTCAAGTTCCGGCGGGTAAGGCAACCCCTGCGCCGCCTGTAGGTCCTGCACTCGGTCAAGCGGGCGTCAACATCATGGCGTTTGTTAAAGAGTTCAATGATCGCACGGCACAGCAAGCGGGCTTGATTATCCCCGTCGAAATTTCGGTTTACGAGGACAGATCGTTCACGTTTATAACCAAAACTCCGCCGGCGGCAGTTCTGCTCAAAAAAGCGGCAGGTATTGAGAAGGCGTCGGGGGAACCGAACAAAAATAAAGTTGCTAAACTGCCCCGCGCTAAGGCTCAAGAAATCGCCGAAATGAAAATGAAAGACCTTAACGCGGCGTCAATCGAGGCGGCAACGCGCATGATTGAAGGTACAGCGCGTAGCATGGGGATTGAAATTGTCGCTTAATCAGACAATGCGGGAGATTTAATCGTTTGTACCGCGAGGAGGAAAATTTTAATGGCAAAGCAAAGCAAAAGATTCCGCGAGGCTCAAGCTCTCGTCGAGCACGGAAAATTTTATTCCGCCGATGAAGCAGTTGCCCTCGTGAAGAAAACCGCTACAGCAAAATTTGATGAGACGATTGAATTGCACGTGCGCTTGGGCGTCGACCCGAAATATGCGGATCAACAAGTTCGCGGCGCGATTGTTCTGCCCAACGGCATTGGCAAAACTAAAAGAGTTTTAGCATTTGTCACCGGCGAAAAAGTTGCTGAAGCTCAAGCGGCGGGCGCAGATTACGTTGGCTCCGATGATTTAGTCGCGAAGATTCAAGGCGGCTGGTTCGATTTTGACGTTGCAGTTGCTACGCCGGACATGATGCGCATTATCGGTCGTCTCGGTAAACTTTTGGGTCCGCGCGGCTTAATGCCTAACCCAAAACTCGGCACCGTCACGCCTGATATTGCAAAGGCTATTGGCGAACAAAAAGCTGGTAAAGTCGAATACCGCACCGACAAGCAGGGAAATATTCACTGCCCGATTGGCAAAAAATCTTTCGAGGACGATAAGCTTAAGGAAAATTATCAAACGCTTATTGATACCTTGATTCGCGTAAAACCGGCGGCGGCTAAAGGGCAATATATCCGCTCAATCACATTGGCGGCGGCAATGGGTCCTGGCGTCCCGATTCAAATTTGATAACTCAACTAAATATTCCAGACCGCAGAAGGCAAGTTCGGCACGCCGATTAAAGCACTTGCTCAGGTCGAAAGTAACTTTGTTATTAAAGTTTCCTTCGGTCTGCGTGGTCGAAGGATTTTTTCATTGCGGGAGGTGAAAATGTATGGCAGTTACAAGCAAGGTTACGCCCAAAAAAGAGGCAGTCGTCGCCGAAATAAAAGGCTGGCTGACTTCTGCTAAGGGTGTCGTTTTGACAAGCTACAGAGGCTTAAACGTCGCGACTGATACGCAACTGCGCCGTGAACTTCGCGCGGCGGGCGTTCAATATAAAGTCGTTAAAAATACCATGCTCCGCATTGCGGCAAAACAGGCGGGCATTGAGGGACTTGATTCGCACCTCGAAGGTACAACGGCGATGGCTTTCTCCACTGAAGACGCGGTTGCTCCGGCAAAAGTTATCTGCGACTTCATGAAGAAAAATAAGCTTGAAGACCCCGGCATTTTGACAATTAAAGTTGGTATGGTCGAAGGCAAAGTTATCGACATGGCGGGCGTTAAAGCTCTGGCGAATTTGCCGAGCCGCGAGGTACTTGTTGCAAAATTGTTGGGCAGCATGAACGCTCCGATTGCAAACTGCGTTGGCGTGTTGTCGGCGGTTATTCGCAATTTCGTCGGCGTCGTCGATGCTATTCGCGAAAAGAAAGAAAAAGAACAAGCCGCTTAATTTATGTAAATTTTTGGAGGGAAAATTAAAATGACTAAAGAAGAAATTATGCAAGCGATTGAAAGCATGACAGTTCTCGAACTTAGCGAACTCGTCAAGGCTATGGAAGAAAGATTCGGCGTGTCTGCAGCGGCTCCCGTAGCAGTTGCGGCGGCAGGTCCCGCGGCAGCGGCGGCTGAACCCGAAGAGGAAAAAACCGAATTCGACGTTATCCTCGCTAACATCGGTCAAGAAAAAATCAAAGTTATCAAAGCTGTCCGCGAGGCAACCGGTCTCGGACTTAAAGAGGCTAAGGCTCTCGTCGACGGCGCACCCGCTCCCGTTAAAGAAAAAATTTCCAAAGCTGATGCTGAAGCTCTCAAAGCTAAACTTGAAGAAGTCGGCGCAACTGTCGAAATTAAATAATCAACGTTACTAAATTTTCGGACGCGCTCAAATTCTGGGTGCGTCCTTTTGATTGCAAACGTTCAAGAATTTTTATATTGACGTATTGACTTTTTGATTATTTGAGTTTATCATTAGGCGCGTCAAAAAGAATTCAACCGTTTTAGGAGTGATAAATTATGGCAACAGAAAAATATACGGCAAAAGCCACTCAAGCAATACAAGCGGCACAACAGCTCGCCGCAATGCAATATCATCAAGAATTCAATTCGTTGCACTTAATGCTCGCGCTCGCAAAAGAGCCGGAGGGTTTGCTGGCAACAATTTTCCAAGAATGTCAAACCGATTTGCCAATGCTTAAGGTGCGTCTGGAAGCGGAACTGAAAAAAATTCCGCAAGTTAAAGGACAAGAAAGACTTTCAATGGGTGTGGATTTGGCTCGTGTTGTCGGCAAGGCAAGAGAATATGCCTCGTCTATGAAAGATGAATTTGTTAGCACAGAACATTTGCTCCTTGCGCTGGTTTCTGACGGCAAAAAGGAAATTCAAGACATTGCACGCGAATTTAATTTAAGCAAGGACAAAATCGACGCCGCGATTAAAAAATATCGTAAACAAAATGTCACAAGCGAAAATCCCGAAGAAACTTATCAAAGCCTCTCAAAATTCGGCAGAGATTTAACGCAAATGGCTCGCGCAAGCAAACTTGACCCTGTTATTGGGCGTGATGAGGAAATCAGGCGCACGATTGAAATTTTAAGTCGTCGCACGAAAAATAATCCTGTATTAATCGGTGAACCTGGCGTCGGCAAAACTGCAATTGTTGAAGGACTTGCCCGCCGTATCGTCGCCGGTGATGTTCCCGAATCTTTGAAAAATAAAACTCTGTACGCTTTGGATATGGGCAGTCTGATTGCCGGCGCAAAATTCCGCGGCGAATTCGAGGAACGCCTTAAATCTGTACTCAACGAAATTACTAAATCCGACGGGCAAATTTTGTTGTTTATTGATGAAGTTCATACGGTCGTTGGCGCGGGCAAGGCGGAAGGCGCAATGGACGCCGGAAATATTTTAAAACCTATGCTTGCACGCGGCGAATTGCGTTGTATTGGAGCGACAACGCTTAACGAATACCGCAAATATATTGAGAAAGATACTGCGCTTGAGCGTCGTTTCCAGCCCGTTATGGTTGGCGAACCCAGCGTTGAGGATACAATTACAATCCTGCGCGGCATTAAAGAACGCTACGAAGTTCATCACGGTGTAAGAATTCGCGACGCGGCATTGGTTAGCGCGGCTACACTTTCAGACAGATATATTTCTGATAGATTTTTGCCGGATAAAGCGATTGACTTAATGGACGAGGCAGCCGCTAAACTTCGCACGGAAATTGAATCGTTGCCCGCGCCGATTGATGAAATTCGCCGCAAGATTATGCAACTTGAGATTGAAGAGCAAGCTTTAAAGAAAGAATCCGACGCCGCCTCTAAAGAAAAATTAAATTCTATCGTCGAGGAAATTTCTAACCTCAAGTCGCAAGAAAAAACTCTTCGCGATAAATGGGAGGCGGAAAAGCAATCGATTTTGCGCGTGCGTGCCATTAAAAAGGAAATCGACGAAGTTAATATCGAAATCGAAGAGGCTCAACGCGCGTATAACCTTCAGAAAGCCTCCGAGTTAAAATACGGCAAACTTCCTCAGCTCATGAATAATTTAAAGAAATTTGAGGAAGAAATTGCCGCGCAGAATAAAGACGACCGCCTTTTGAAAGAGGAAGTCGGCGAGGAAGATATTGCACGGGTTGTAAGTCGCTGGACAGGCATTCCGCTTGCCAAAATGTTGACCGGTGAACGCGAAAAACTTTTGCACCTCGAAGATACTTTGCATGAACGCGTTGTCGGACAAGATGAGGCGGTTACGGCTGTTAGCGAAGCAATTCTCCGCGCCCGCGCAGGCATTAAAGATCCTAATCGCCCAATCGGTTCGTTTATTTTTCTCGGTCCGACGGGCGTTGGCAAAACTGAACTTGCTAAGGCTTTGGCGGAGGCTCTCTTCGATGACGAGCGCAGTATTATTCGCGTCGACATGTCCGAATACATGGAAAAACACACCGTCGCCCGTTTAATCGGTGCGCCTCCTGGTTATGTTGGCTACGACGAGGGCGGGCAATTAACCGAAGCCGTTCGCCGCCGTCCTTACAGCGTAATTTTGCTTGACGAGATTGAAAAAGCTCACAGAGATATTTTTAACGTCCTTTTGCAGATTTTGGACGACGGACGCCTTACCGACGGCAAAGGGCGCGTCGTTAACTTCAAAAACACCGTAATTATAATGACAAGTAATCTAGGCTCGCAAGAAATTCTTCAACGCGCTAAAATCGGTTTTATAACCAACAAAGCCTTCGCAGAGGCAGAAAGTATTATCAAAAATCTGCTTAAAGATTACTTCCGCCCCGAATTTTTGAACAGAATCGACGACATAATTGTATTTAAATCGCTGGCTAAGGAACAAGTTAAAGCTATTGCCGCAATTCTCTTGAAAACTCTCAACGAACGTATCGAAAAGCAAATCAACGTTCACCTCACGTGGACTGATTCGGCTGTAACCGCCCTTTCCGAAAAAGGTTTCGACGCTAATTACGGAGCGCGCCCGCTTAAACGGTTGCTAACTCACACCGTCGAAACTGAATTGAGTAAAAAAATTATTTCCGGCGCGGTTAAAGATGGTGATACCGTCGAACTTGATTTTGACGGCGATAATTTCATCTTCAACGCAAAAGTTAATCTCGAAAAGTAATCTCCTAATAAATTTGGATTTAAGTCCCGAAATGTTCGGGATTTTTTTTTAGGATTTTTAATTTACCAATAGACTGTAGAAAGTTTTTAATGTTATAATCGCGGCGAAAGGAGCGGAAAATTTTTTATGAAGGATATTTTGGACGTTCACATACACACGACGGCAAGCGGGCACGCCTACAGCACGTTCGGCGAATGCATTGCGGCGGCTAAGGCAAAAGGTTTGGAGCTTATCGGGATTGCCGACCATGCGCCGAATGTACCAGGCTCGATTCACCCGTTTTATTTTATGAATTTCAAAGTTATACCTCGCGACGCTTACGGGATAAAAATTGCAATGGGTTCCGAGCTGAACATAATCGACTATTCGGGCAGCACCGACCTTCCTGCCAAAATTTTAAAGCGAATTGATTATGGAATTGCCAGCTTGCACAAAGAGTGTATTGAAATTGGAAGCGTTGCAGAAAATACAGCGGCGATTATCGGAGCAATGCGCAATCCGCACGTCGTGATAATCGGGCACCCCGACAATCCGTTATTTCCCGTCGACTTAGATGCGATTGCCCGCGCCGCTAAAGATAATGGCGTTTTGCTTGAGGTAAATAACACTTCATACTTGCCGAAAGGTCCCCGCGCAGGTTCGGCGGAAAATGCAAAGATAATGTTGGCGGCGTGCAAAAAATACGGCACGAAAGTGGTCATGGGCTCGGACGCGCACATTGACCTTGACGTTGGCAACCATACTTTATCGCAAAAAGTTTTGGCGGATAATAATTTCCCTGCTGAACTCGTCGTTAATTCCAGCGTAGAAAAATTTTTCGAGTGCGTCAAGTACAGAAAATCTTTGGCACCATAAGAAAGCAGGTGTTTTCTTGCCCGTTAATGATGTATTTTTTATGCTCCGTTCCGTTAAGTCTGAAACTGCCGGAATTGAGCTGGCGGCTTTTCGCAGAGCAAAATTGTTTAAAGATTATCTCGGCATTGACGTAACTTTAATCACAAACGAATATCAGCACGATTTACTTGAGCGTTGCGACGATTACAAAATAAAATCGCGCGTGCTGAACATGTACAATTATTTTCAAGAAATTAATCGGGAAGTCGAAAAGCCGCGCAGAATTTTAATTGAGCCGATGCAAAAGGGTTGGAGCATTGAACGAATCCGAAATGACTTGCGCATTTGTCGCAAGGACGGCGTTTTAGTAATGTATTGCGTCTTTTCGCCCAAAACTCAACGGCTAAGTTTCATAAATTTTTTCAACGATAAACGCAAAAAAATTCGGCGCGATTGCTACGACACGTTTGGATTTTTGAGTTGCCGTCAAGAATTAAATCCCGAAACCGAACGCGAGAAGGAAATTTTTTATTATCGCCCGGATGGCACAGTTGCAATTCACGAGACGTATCAATTTGTGCGCGGGAAAAATTCTTTAAAACGCATGGAGCTTATAAATCGTCAAGGCAAGGTGTTCAAATTTTTTAACCGGCTCAACGAGGCGTTATTGTATTGGCTTAAGCAACTTTTCAGCGACAAGAACAAAAATTACATTCTGATAGGTGACAGAACGCCGGAATATCACGCGACATATACTTATTTAAAATCGGCAAATTTCGACAACGTAAAAGTTATTCACCAGTTGCACGGCTTCCACGTCTACGGAGATAAAACGCCGCTCACGTCGCCTATCAAAGAGAATTACGAGTTCTTGGAAGATAAAAAAATGAAAGCCGACGCCATAATTACTTTGACTGAACAGCAACGGAGCGACATAATCACCCGCTACAATTTGCCTAACGTGTATGCAATTCCGCACCCCTTGCAGGAAGTTCACGTTGGCAACGTTAATTTTAATCCGCTTACTGTGGTGATGATTGGGCGGATTGTTCCCGCTAAAGGGCACGCCAAAGCTATCGACGCATTTAAAATCGTCGTAGAAAAAATTCCGCAGGCTAAACTTTTATTTTATGGCGTTGGTTCGTTGCAAGCTGAACTGCAAGCTAAAATCGCGGAAATTAATCTAAGCAATTCGATTATTTTTAAAGGATTTAGCCCTAACGTCGCCGAAATATTTTCTTCCGTAGCGTTGTCGATTTGTACGAGCGATTCGGAAGGGTTTTCGCTTGCCGTTCAAGAAAGTTTGCAAAATAATTGTCCTGTGGTGTCGTTCGATTGCTACTATGGACCACGCGACATGATTGAGGACGGCGTTAACGGCTATTTGGTACCGCTTGGCGACGTCGAGGCATTGGCAGATAGAATTATAAAAATACTCACCGAGCCTGGTTTGCGCGATAAATTGTCGGCGAATTGCGCACGTAGCGTAGAAAAATTTTCGCCAAATATCGTGGCAAGCAAATGGGCTAAAGTTTTTGACGAATTAACTAACAGCTAAACAGAAGGGAGCGAAAAAATTTTGTTAGTTCACGAAATTATAAATCGCGGACAAAGCGAGGACATTGCAGTTTTCGACGAGGGGCGGCGGATAACTTATTCCGAACTCAAGCAGGGCATAAAAAAATATCGCAATCACCTCTACGAACTGGGAATTCGGCAGGGCGACCGCGTCGGCATTTTTTCACGCAACAGCACGGAATTTATCTACGCTTACTTTGCAACGAGTTCATTGGGCGCAATCAACGTTCCTATAAACTTCCAGCTTAGTACGCGTGAAACCGCTTACATTTTGCAAGATGCGGGCGTTAAACATTTGCTGACTTATGAGCCGCTGAAGTTCGAGGAAAAACTTGCCGTCACTCAACACGACATTGCGACATTTGGCGATAAAATTTTCCCCGACGCGCCGGAATTGCCCGCTGACTTCGACGAGAACAATCCCTGCGTCATAATCTACACTTCCGGCACGACCGGCAATCCAAAGGGCGCAATCTTGTCGCATAAAAATCTTGTCTGCAATACGCGCCAATGCGAGGTTTTCAAATGCCACAGCAAATGCAAAGTTCTCTGCGTTCTGCCGATGTATCATTGCTTCGGTTGGACATGCGTTGTACTTAACACTTTCTATCGCGGCGCGGAACTTGACGTAGTGCGCGTCTTCAAGCCTAAAGATATGGTTGACATGGTGCGCGAACAAGAGGTAACCGATATAATTATTGTTCCGTCGATTTTTAAATTAATAACCGCGATTGCTAAGCCCGAAGATTTTAAGACGGTTAGATTTTTCATGAGCGGCGGCACAACTTTGCCCGATAAAATTGTTGAGGAGTTTAATAAAAAATTCGGCAGGAAAATCGCGGAAGGTTATGGACTTTCTGAGGCATCGCCGGCAGTATTTTTAACTACGCACGGCGAAGAGCGTCAAGGTTCCTGCGGTAAACTTCTTAAAGGCACGGAAGTTAGACTTGTCGACGAGGACGGCAATGACGTTGCGCAAGGCGAAGTCGGCGAAGTTTTAGTACGCGGCGGGCAAGTCATGCTTGGCTACTGGAATAATCCTAAAGCGACGGCGGAGGCTTTGGACGCGGACGGCTGGTTGCATACGGGCGACGTTGGCAAGGTCGACGAGGACGGTTATTATTACATTGTCAGCCGAATCAAAGAAATGATTATCAGCATGGGCGAAAATATTTATCCGCGCGAAGTCGAAGAGGTCGTTTATCAATTCAAAGGCATTAGGGACGCGGCAGTTATCGGCGTTGATGACAAATTGCGCGGGCAAGTCGGCGCGTGTTTCTATGACGTTCAGGATGGCGCAAATGTTGACGTTCGCGAGCTGAAAAAATTCCTGCAGAAAAATCTTGCGTTGTATAAAATTCCTCGCGAATTCCACAAGCTTGACGAGATACCGCGCACGTCGACGGGCAAAATTGCTAAGCGCACAATTTTGGAGAATTACCTTGCGGCGAAGGGTCTTTGACATGAAAAAATTTTTAACGGCGTTGATTGTTTTGCTAATCTTTACCGCGCAGGCACAAGCCCTTCCGTTCAATCGCACGCAACTGGACAAAATGTTTTTAGACGTCGAGCAAGTGCAAACCGAATCAACACCTGCGCTGAACGTCGAAACTTTCAAGGAAAAATTCAACGGATTGATAACGCCGATTTTAAAAGAGGCAATGGGCACCGACGACGTTTCAGCAATGGAGCACCTGTTCTTGATTAAAAATTATAAAATTATCGGCAACACCTTTGCAAACATGTTCGGAGATTATCGAGTTTCGGTTGTCGGCACCTGCGCGGCGGACGGCAATTTTAAAGTCTTAAGTCTCTACTACACGACGCCCGAAGAAAAAGACGAATCCATTTTTACAATCTGGCTGATGACGGCGTTTGTTAAAAGCATTGCGCCCGAAGTTAATCCGCAAACTTTAATGAATGAGCTTACAGCGGAAAATTCGTCGGGCAGTGTCGTTAAAAGCAATTTGAAATTTTCAATCGCAGAGGACGGCAACTTGAATGTCTTGACTGTGACACCTAACCAATAAAAAATTATCCCCGATTAAACGTCGGGGATTTTTTTTGCCCAAATTCTTTATAGCTGAGCATTTTTATGATTGGAGCCACAGGACTTGATAACGTTCCATTTGTGCCAGCGCGTAATTCATAAGCGACAGTGCAACTTCCGAATTGTCGCGGCTAGTCTCAATCAATACGTCGCGCGGGATTGTTAAAAGTTCTACTTGTTCCGTTAAGACTTCGGCGGAAAGCGTGAGGCGTTGCTTATCCAAAAGGTTCGTGGGATTGACAAAAGCATTTTTGCCGACGACATCAAGCGGATTATACCAGCCGTCGCCGGTATCCACGTTGCGCACGAGCTTGCCGCTGACGACAAAAACAAATTTTTCCTTGAGTAATTCTCCAGAAATCCTGTCGCCTTCATAGCGCGTAATAATTTCGGATTGTCCCTCGAACAGTTTGATTGTACCCTCGAAACGCCCTTGCAAAATCGGCAGTTGAGAGAGGAAGTCGCGAATTCTTTTGCGGTCGCTGGTTGCCGTCTGAACGTCTAACTGCAAATTGATTCGGGCGTTAAGCCGTCCCATGAACGCGGAAAATTTTGCATTCCAATCGGTTAGCATTTGCTGAAGTATAGATTCATAGAGCACGCAAATCCGTTCCATGCCGAAATTCATAAATTGTTTTTGGTTGTAGAGGAAAGTTATCGACAAATTTTTTTCGGAGTAGCGGAAGTAAACGCCGAGTTTCATGCCCTGCGCTTCCCAAGAGTTGCGAGAAACGATTTTGCCTTGCGGTTCGGCGATTGCGTTAACGTAATTCATTTCGCCGGATTGAAATTCTTTAAAGCTGAGGAAGTGGTCGAATAATTTTTTCCTGCGCCCCGACAAAATTTCCAAAGTCGTCCAATCAACACAGCTGTACGGTTGAGAGACGACAAGTTGACGGAATTGCCCGCGAACGATTTGTTCGACAGTGGAATTGTTATCGCTCGTCAAGCGGACGGGAATCATATTTAACGACGAATCGCCCGCCGATAAAATTTGGCAGAAGAGACAATCGCGGCGTTTATTAGTAAGTTGCAACATAAAACCCCACGCGCTCTGCAAAATCGCCGTAAGCATAAGACGATTAGATTGAGCACGCCCGCGCAGGTCGGACAGAATATCGGCGGGAATTTTTGTGCGGAAAGATTTTTGATGATAAACGCCTAAGCCCTCTCGTTCGTAGGGCAGGGATTCAAAAGGCGGAGCTTTATCGATAACTTTTGCCCAATAGTCGCGAATAGCATCTTGATTTTTCGGCGGCAAGTCGTCATCAATTTTTTCCGGCGTAGGTTCAGCGGGAATTTCCAAGACGTTGCAGAAAAATTTTTCGGCGTCGAAATTATCGGCGATAACTTGAGCGAGTGTTACGAGTACAGCAAATTCCTCGTCGCTTGTCTTGTAAACCGCAAATCGAATCAACGGGTCGTGGCGCAAATCGCAATCGCGGCGCATATCCGCTTCCAAAATTTTCCCGAACTCGTCGTTAAGCTCGTCGGTATCTGTTGCCGTCAAGTTGCGGAAAATAATTTCGGGCTTCACGGCGGTTGAAGGGTAAACAACTTTAACCGTGCGCGAGCCGACGCTGCAGAAATTTGCGCGGAGGTTTTCGTTATCGTGGAGCATACGGTTGACTGCAAGATTAAATTTAATCGGTCTGACTGAGCCGCGAACTTTGTAGAGCGTTTGAACAAAGAAATGCGGCGACACGAAATTTTTTTCCTCGAAGAATTTTTTTTCGTTCGCAGTCAAATCTTTAATCGTCTCAAGCTTACGGGGGTTGTAGCCGCCCTGCTTGCCGTAAACGCTTTCCAAAATATTTTGTTCGTCGGGTGTAAGTTCTAAAGGTTCCATTTTAATTTCTCCTGTACAGATAAAAATTAGCGCACTTATGATAACACACACGCAAATTATTTTCACCTTGCAAGTTGCTTTTCAAAAAAATTTTTGTTATCTTATCAAAAAACCGTGGGAGTTGATTATTGTGATGAGAATTTTTTTAATCCGACACGGCGAAACAGAATGGAACAGACAAAACAGACTTCAAGGCAATTCCGATACGCACCTTTCGCCCGAAGGCTTTCATCAAGCGATAACTTTGGCAGACAATGCCCCTTTTCAAGACGCCGACGCGATTTATTCGAGTGATTTGGCGCGGGCAGTGTCAACGGCGGGCATTTTGGCGGAAAGATTTAATCTGACCGTTAAGCAAATGCCCGAATTGCGCGAGGTGAATTTTGGCGATTGGGAGGGACGCTTTATCAGCGATTTAGTTAAAGAATCCCCCAAAGCTTTTGGAAAATTTTTCACTGCCCCGGAAAGATGTCACCCGCCCAACGGCGAAACTTTTTTGGAAGCTCAAGCCCGCATTATGATTGGAATTCGGGAAATTATCGCCAATCACGATAACGAAAATGTCATTGTCGTTTCACACGGCGCGGCAAATCGTTTGATAATCGGCGCGGCTTTGGATATGCCCCTGCACAAAATGTGGGCGATTGGACAATTCAACATGGCGGTAAATATTTTGCGCGTGGACGACGGGGAATTTACTGTCGAATTAGTTAACAGCACTGAACACCTCCACCGCACTTAAAGGGGGCGCGATATGTATTACTACTCAACAGTTGACAACATTGTAATGACGCACAGCGCACTTGAGACTGACGAATATTCAATGCCTTGCGTGCGCGTTCATTTTGAGCGACCGAATAAAAATAACGGCTTTGATTTTGCCGACGGTAGAATTCCGCATTTCAATTTCCAAAAGGCATTTGGTTTTTCTGAAGACGAGCTTTTTAAACTGCGCGATTACATGCGGAATAATTCTCTTTTGATTTGGGAATTCGCTCAAAAGGGCGGTGGCGAAAATGCCTAAGGTCTTGCAAGATTTTTTAGGCTACGCGATTTATTTTTGGGCGAATGAGCAAGGCGAGTCGCCACATGTCCACGTTTCAAAAGGTAGACAAACTGCGGGCGCGACAAAATTTTGGATACGGCGCGACGGCGTGGAGTTAGCGCACAATGACGGACAAATTCCCGCTAAAGATTTGCGAAAAATTGAAACGTATCTTTTGCTTAATCAAGACGTCATACTTGCCGCGTGGTTTAGATTCTTTAACATGTAATATCGCGAGGAGTTTGATTGTTATGAAAAAATTTATCGTGCTCGTTGTCGTACTTTGCGCCGTGATGATTCCGTCGACAGTTTCGGCGGAACGCGGCACTGTTTTTTGTTACGATGATTGGTCGAGGAAAATTGTTATCGAACTTTGGAATGGCTTTACGTGCGCTGAAGTCAACAGATTTCCGCGCAGATTGGAAGTAGACGATATTATTGTTGGCGACTTGACAGGTTACGGCACGCATGAACTTTATAATCTTACCAGAGACGAAAGTTTTTCCGTGTGGATTGATAGTTATGGTTTGAGCAAGGAAAAGGCTTTAGAGTGGTTTGTACGCAAATATTGAGGAGGATATAACATGTCGCAAAGTCAAGCGATTAATTTTGAGGAATTTTTAGTGTTATTTTTTGAGGAGGCTAAAAAATTTTGGTAAAAGTAAGCATAATCGGCGCGACGGGCTACGCGGGGGCGGAATTGCTTTCAATTCTGATTCGGCACCCGCAAGCACAAATCGCGCATATAACTTCGGAAAGTCACACGGGCAAGAAAATTTCAGAACTTTATCAGCACCTGCGCGGCATATGCGATTTAACGCTTGAATCTTTAACGGACATTGAAAATATCGGCGCGGACAGCGAATATATTTTTATCGCCCTGCCACATGGTCACGCTATGGACGTCGGAATTAAGCTGGAAAAATTGCCCGTGCGAATTATCGACTTGGGCGCGGATTATCGGTTCAGTGACACTTCGATTTATGAGGCGTGGTATAACGTTCCGCACAAGCACAAAAACGCTCAAAGAGTTTACGGGCTTGCAGAAATTTATCGCAACGAAATTCGCGACGCAAAAATTATTGGCAATGCGGGTTGCTTTACGACGGCTTCAATCCTCGCACTTGCGCCGCTCGTTAAACATCATCTTATCGACAGCAATTCAATTATCGTTGACGCGGCAAGCGGTGTTTCAGGCGCGGGCAGAGGCTTAAAGCTCGGCAATCACTTCCCCGAACTCTACGACAACTTTAAGGCTTACAACGTCGCTCATCACCGGCACACGCCCGAAATTGAACAGGCTTTAAAAGATTTGAGCGGCGAAGAGACGATTATAAATTTCACGCCGCATTTGGTTCCCGTGTCCAGAGGAATTTTGGCTACGTGTTACGCGACGATTAAAGAAAAAATTTCCGACGACATGATTGACGCCGCTTTTCAGAAAATGTACGGCGCGGAAAAATTTATTCGTCTTTTGGGCAGAAATTCTTATCCTGAAACTAAATTTGTGCGCGGCTCCAACTATTGCGATATTGGCTGGCACATTGACGAACGCACGCGACGTGTTATAATCCTTTCCGCGATTGACAACTTAGTTAAGGGCGCGGCAGGTCAAGCCGTTCAAAATTTCAACATTGCGGCGGGCTTTTATGAAGGCGTTGCGCTTGAAGTTGTTCCGATTTATCCGTAAGGAGGCTTTTAAATGTTCAGCGAAAATCACAAAAAGGCGGGCGTTTGTTATCCGCAAGGTTTTACGGCGGCGGGTGTCCGCGCAGGCGTCAAGAAAAATGGCAATCTCGACGTCGCAGTTATCTACACGGAAAAAGAAGCGGCTGTTGCTGGCGTCTTCACGAAAAATTTAGTTGCGGCGGCTCCCGTCCACTTGAGTAAAATTGTTGTCGGCACGGGCACGGCTCATGCTATTGTTGCCAATGCTGGTTGCGCCAATGCTTGCACGGGCGAACAGGGCATTCGCGACGCCGAGAAAATGGCTACTGTCACCGCTAAAGAATTGAATTGCCGCGCAGATGATGTTATCGTTGCCTCGACGGGGCTTATCGGCTCGAATTTGCCTATGGATAAGGTAGAGTCGGGCATTAAAGACGCCGTTAAAAATCTTTCTCGCGAAGGCTCCGTTAATGCCGGCAACGCGATTATTACGACGGATACTTATTCTAAAGCTTGCGCGACTGAAGTCGAAATTGGCGGCGTTGAAGTTCGTTTTGGCGCGATTGCTAAAGGCTCCGGCATGATTCGCCCAGATATGGCTACGATGTTTTGCTTTATCACCACCGACGCCGACATTGACCAAAAAATTTTGCAAGAAGCTTTACGCGACGCCGTTGAAATTTCTTTTAACTGTTTATCGGTTGACGGCGACATGAGTACAAATGACTCCGTCGTTATTTTGGCGAACGGCGCGGCGGGCAATAAAAAAATCGTCGATAAAGGTGACGACTACCAAAAATTTTATGATACGTTGAAAAATATTTGCGTCGAAATGACAAAAAAAATTGCCGCTGACGGCGAGGGCGCATCGAAATTTTTAACTATCAACGTCACGGGCGCGGAAAGTTTTGCAGACGCTAAAAAAGTCGGCATGGCTGTTGCCAATTCTCCGCTCGTTAAGACGGCATTTTTCGGACAAGATGCCAATCCGGGAAGGACAATCTGCGCGGTTGGTTATTCGGGTGTTCACATTATCCCGGAAAAAACTTCTATCAAATTCGGCGAGCTTACCGTTTACGATAAAGGTCTTGTCACAAAATTTGAC
>CAMJKR010000018.1 GCA_946406415.1 uncultured Selenomonadales bacterium
TTTCGTTCTGTTAGCTGCTTTCGCTATTCATTTTTAATTTACCAACAGCCCCTAGTTTTGAGGTGTTTGAAGAAGGTGAGCATGAATTCGCGAGCACGAAGTTTAATTTCAGCATGGGCGTTTTCGATACGACAATTCTTGAAGACATCGGGAAAAGTAATTGTTGAAGTCAGGTTGTGGAGAATTATTTCGAGGATACGCCTTAGAACGTAAAATTTGACCATGATGTTAAGTCTGGTATTTTGTTGACGAGGAATATCGAGAATTTCTGAGTTAAAGGAAAGAATTTGATGATTCTTAAGGCAAGCAATACGCCAGATAGGAGATTCTTCGAGAAGATGAATGACAGTGGAAGATTTGCCGTTGATAATAGTTTCGGTGGTGTATTCAGCGGGAAGAATAGGAGCAACAATGTGGAATTTCTTTTCCGTGTTGTAGTCGGTTTTTTCGCAGAGTTCATTCATGAAGATTTCGATTTTGAGGAACATGAGTTTTTCGAGGCTATGCATGATAGCAGAGAGTTGGTCTTTGCTGGGCATGGAATCTGTTCCGACCTTTCCGGTTAAGCCGCGATAGATGATAGCGGGAGTGATAAAGTAATTGCCAGCATGATATTCGCTAATGCAAACGATGAGAACATCGAAGTCGAATTGGTCGAGAGGTTCCGAGAGAGTGAAGGATAAATTTTCGTCAACGATAATGAGAAAAGGAGAAGAGATTTTGCCGAATTTCTTGTGTTTTTTAATCTCGACAAGTTTAAGGGGTTCTTGGCAAGCGTTGCGGAAGTCATCATCGCTGAGGTTGAAGAGTTTTTTAGCAAAGCGGTCATTAGGAATGTAGATGATTTTGGACGGATTGACTTTAACGCTTTTTTTGATAGGTAGAATAGGCATAAGATTAAACCTCCTTAGTAGCATTGAGATTTTTTTTGTTTTTGAAAGTAGGTTCAATATTGTTGAAATTATCGCAGGGTTTGAAGTAGTCGTGAGCGGAGAAATAGTTGAAGAAACACTCGTAATTGGAGCCTTGCCGATTTTTTAGGCATTTGAGCTGGATTTGACGTGGTTGAAGTTTTTTGGCTTGGTCAATTTTTTGTCGAGCTTCAGAAATGTTAAAAGAGTTGATAGAATTGAGAGCGAAGAGTTGAAGAGCCCAAACGACATCAGCGGTGTATTCGATGTTGCCCGATTCTTTGAAACTCTCGAAAGAAACAGGTTGAGTGTAGTTTTGGCGATTAAAAGAGCTGATGACAATAAAAGTGGTATTAGTGTCACGTTGAAACTTTTTGAGCTTGCGAACAGAATCATCAACACCGAGCTTGGTAGAATCTTTAGAAGAAGGAACGATTTGAAGGTAGTCGAGACAAACGACAGGAGCCTTCTTTTTGTCTTGGCATAGAGGACGAAGAAGGTTAAGTAGGTCATCAATAGATTCGTCCTGAAGCTCCAGAAGGCTGAAATTGAGCCCCAAATTGGCAAAGTCGAGTATAACCTCGTGAAGAGCGTTAGAAGCCCCACCACGGAGAATCTGCGCGGCTGTAAGGGCAGTTTTGGAATCACGCAAGAAGAGTTCGCGAGCGAGAGATTTGGCAAAGAGTTCAAGCTTGCTCATTTCATAAGAGCAGAAAATACATTTTTCCCCATGTTGAGCGAGCTGTTCGAGAAGTTGCCAGCAAAAAGTAGTTTTACCGGTAGCAGGAGTAGCACCGATAACATAAAGACCAGGACTGAAAAATTGATATTGGTCGATATTGTCAAAGCCAGTAAGTCTATGAGCGTAGTTTTTCACGTTGTCAATTTCGTTTTGAAAATGATTAGCAAAAAAATCAGAAAAGGAAGAATGGGTAGAAGGAGTATAGTTGCGAGAAATTTGGTTAAAGTTTAATTGAGCTTTGGCAATGATTTCATAGGGAGAGAGAATAGCTCGGTTAGCCTCTTCGCGGATAATTTTGGAAGTAAGGATAAGTTTTCGCAGGTCGGATTTTTCTTTGATGTTTTTAGCGTGGAATTCGGCATAAGCAGTGGTGTAGGTAGCATTAATAAGAGAGAGAAGATAGCGGTGGTCAATTTTTTGGAAGTCACCGGATTTGCGCAATTCTTCTTCAACGGTAAGGTAATCAATAGGCTCACCTTTGGAGTAAATGCGTAAAACAGCTTTGAAAACGAGCCTATGTTCAACGCGATAAAGGTCATCAGGCTCTAAAATGGAAGATACAGTAGGAACGACAAGACCTCCCTTCATGAACATAGCGGAAAGAAGTTGCTTTTCCATTTCGATAGCATTGGGGAAGTCGTAATAGTCAATCATAGCAATTCACCTCGTTTGATAGGAGGTAAAGAAAAAGACGACAATCACCTTTTCTGATGAATGTCGTCTTGAGATTATCCCCAGAAAGCTCTTGCAGGAATCATCGCTATAGTATAAAATAGTTGCGAGTTAGTTTTACAAGAAATTAGGAAGCTTACAAAGTAGCGAGGGAGTCCCAATAGGGGCTTTCTGGCGAATGGGTTTGGCATTCACCAGATAAAGCTCTGCAGTGCCTCGGAAACACTGCAGGGCTTTCCGCATTTATGCAGGTCGTTCGTCTATAATTAGTCCTCCGTAAAGTTCAATTATTCAATGAAAAAATATTTGTTGTAATGATAGCACGAAAAGTCTTAAGTTTCAATGAAAATATTGCATCGATACAAGGTTTGTAGGTTATTCTTTTTGAGATAAGGCTTTGAGCTCGGAAATTATATCAGTAAGATTTTGAATTACAATGTTAAGCTTGGAAGGGTTATTTTTAGCAAAATTTTGAATGATTTCTTTGCGATTTTCTTTTTGGATTAAAGAAGAACTCATATTTGAGAGTTTTTCAATTAGGGAGGTTTCTGGTATTTCTACAGGGGATTCCGGTATGAATGATTCTTGCTCGTTAAATTCATTTGTAGATTCATTGTTAGGTTGTTGAGGTTCAGGATAAGATGGTTCGGTGGATACGAGATTAAGGTTATCAAGTGGAGTATCATCAGGTTTATTGGGAATAGTTTGCTCGGTGGTATTTTGATTTTGTTGAGAATCCACTGGAGTGATGTCAATCGTTTCAATATTTTTGTTTTCAGAGGGTTGTACGGGAGAGATTTTTTCTGTTTCAGATTTCCATTGCTTAATTTCCTTGCGAAGAGTTTTAACGGACATGTCAGAAATGGGAGTACCAGTTGCCTTTTTTTGTTCAATGAATTTTTCGGTATCAGCTTCGGGAAGAGAAAGTAGAGCAATCATTTTGGTAGAGGGAAAAGCGAAATCGATTTCGTTTTTGCCAAAACGTTCGGCACACTGCATAAATTGTTGAGCTCTACGTTTGGTGAATTGAAAGTTATTTTCAAGCCAATCTTGCCATTGTCCATGAGGGACGAGAGATTTAGCCTGAATAAGCCGCTTTCCGATTTCAATAAAGTTTTGAGTGGTTTGTTTAAGGTAGTCTTTTATTTCGGTTTCGAGTTGCGGAAGGTCTATATTGATAGGTGGAGCAGATTCTGAAGTTGTTAAGGCTGTTGTTTCCGTTTTGGTTTTAGTGTCTTCCATAGAATAGCCTCCTTGGTTTGAATACGGGAGTGACTTTTACATGTGTTTTGTTTATGAATTCGCTATGGGTAGAATTATTCCTGCGTAAAATTATTCCTGCGTAAAAATGCTTTGTTCATTATTTTGAGCGAGTTGCTTAAGATGTTGGATAGATAAGCCAGTATCCTCGTGAATTTCTTGGAGAGGTCTGCCTCTGCGAATAAGCTTAATGGCAACTTCTTCTTTACCGCGAGTTTCAGCTTCCATTTTCTCTTCAAGCAAATACATTTGGAAAGTCATAAAATCATGCCTCACTTTCTCGTTGTTTTTAACAGCATTAACAGCACTGTCTAAGTTTTTGACGAAATTACCTTTTATAATGCCGGAATCAACGTAATCCAGAAAAGCTTTAGTATCAGGACTGACATCATCGAGAGTGCCTTTGGTACTGAGGAAAATTTTAGTGGCACCATCATTAAGATTGAGATTGGTATCTTGGTCACAGCGTTCATGAAAAGAGTAAATGTGTCTGCCTTGTTTGAATCGGTCGAAGGGACAAATAAAGATGATAAAGGATTCACCGAGAGAACTGTAGTGTTGCCCGCGTTTGAGTTTATCAATGTCGATAAGCCCTTGGTAGTAACGCATACGTTTAGCAAGGTTATCGGAATTGGAGATTTGCATTTCTACATCGAAGGAGCGATTCTTTTCTTTGTCCTCCACGAAAACATCAAGCCTAATGCCCTTACTGTCAGTGCGAGCTTCGATAGTTTTCTCACGTTCAGGATAGCTGATAGATTTGATTTTGATGTTCAGGATAAGTTCGAGAAGTTTACAACACAAATCTGGATAGAGTTCCATAGTCTTGCCAAAAATGAAATTATCTTTGATAGAAGCATTGAGCCATTTTTTCTCGATAGATTTTTTATTGGTCATTGTCTCACCTCTATTTAATTTTATCACAAAACAATAGTTTAAACTATTACGTGAAAAATTTTTTGTTGGAGGTAGAAAAATACGATATGCCTTTAGACATATCGTATTGGTCGAGATATTTTTTTATTAAAGATAGTAAATTTCGTTTTGATTTAGGCGATTATTGTCATTTGCTTAAGTCGTTATCCTCATTTGGGAATATTATTCAGTGATTGTTTGAGATTTTAGAATTAAGTTGTAGCACATTATGCCATCTTTGTTACGCTTGGATTTTATTTTGTCATTTCCGAAGAAATCATGAATACGTTTACCAGCGGAGGCTTCGTCTTTGAACTCATTTGGAATATAGTAGTTGACTATATTCATAACGTTTTTGACGGTCATATCGAGGTTTACGTCTTCACTGAGTGCGAATAGCTGGTTCATGAATTGCTCGAATTGAGTTTGTTTACTTGGGTTTATTAGTTGCTGAACGGAAATTCCCGTAATAGATGTGTCGTTGAAATCTTGTTCTTCAAGGTTTTCCTTGTAAACGAATTCATTAGGCTCAAATTCATGGGAAAATTTATTGTTGTTTTTAAGGACTTTTGAAAAAGCACGCAGTCCCTTGTAGATGATAAGAGGTTTCTCTTTTTCAAAGGATTCGTCTTCAAATAAAGTAACTTTTGGGTCGGTATTGTTCATAGGCTTAGGAAATGGGATTATATATAGCCTATTTTTGAGAGCAGGTTCGATGTTACCATTTTCATCAGTAGTGATAGCGTAATTGGTATTAATAAGAATCTTGAAAGAGGAGGCTCCTTGAAGACAACTGCCATCAGCATAAGCTTTTAATTTTGCGATTTGTTTAGCTGTAATTTTATTTTTGCTGAGTTCTTGAACTTGAATTAAGCGAATAGGTCTGGAAATTAAATTGTCTGTAGAAATTTCAGCAAGACCAGAGAGGATAAGAATATCTTCGTAAGGAATGCAACTAGCAATGATGTTACTGATTCTAGTTTTGCCGCTGTTTGAAACTCCTTGGAAAGCGAAGATTTTTTTGAGGGTTGGCACGGGAGTAAAAATAGCTCCCATTGCCTCATATAGTGATTCGATTGCTTCTTGATTTCCGTTTAGTGAGTCCGATAAGAGAGCGTTGAAAGCAATTGGCTCAGAATCAGAGTAAGTATGTGAGAATTCAATATCGTAGGAAAAAATCGTGTAATATTTCTTACGTTCAGTTTCCGATATTGGCGTAAATTCCCATTCGAGAATATCAAGGTATCCATTCAGAAACATTGCCTGATGTGGTTTTAGTATAGTCAGTTTAGATTTTTCGAGTTTTGGAATAGAACGGAGCATTAAATTGCTACTAAGTTTTTTGAATCTAGGAGTTATAGGTGTACCGTTGGAAATTTCTTCTTCTAAGAAAATAATAAACTCGTTTATTAAATCTTGCTGTGATATTGGAACGTGTCGGTTTTCGTCTTCTGATAAAATCATTAAATCACCGGTTTTTTTATTAGGAAGCCTAGTCTTTACGATCCCGCGTTCGGAAATAAATTTTTGAGCAGCATCTTTTGGTGTAATAGTTTTGGAAGGTTCAGAGCCATTTCCGTTTTCAAAGATAACACTCAAGGATCGTTCAGGGTTACGTTGATCTTCGTAATCATTATTTGCTTTTTTTGCACGAAGTTTTTCTTCGTTGAGTAGTTTGGTTTTTTGTACATCTATAAGAGCCAGTTTGTTTTTTTTGTAAATTTCTATATCGGCTTTGGTTTTTTCTTTATTTAAAGCCCTTATGTCGTTAAGAGATAATTCTATCTCGTCTACACTTAGTGGTGGTGGATAAGTAGGTTGATAAATTGGGTAAATTGGATTTTGATTCATGTATGGTTGATACTGGTTTGATGTGCTAGGTATTGGTTGCGGTATCATTTGCTGAGATGACTGGTAGTGAACAGGCACGACAGATTGATTGTTGTTAGTTGGATTAACTGTTTGTGCATTTGAATTTGATGTATCTTGTTGGTTATCAGATTTAGTTTCTTCCGTATGGTCGTTATAGACTTCGGGTCTGATATACCAAGGTATTGGATTTCCGTTGGTTTGTTCTTCAATTTGCGAAAATTTGTTTTTAGTTTCCATGATAAATTGCCTCCTAAAATTTTAATTTTTTTAAAGAAAAGATAAAGATGTGTTTAGGGTGGTTTATTTAATCTTTTAATTCGGAGTGTGCTTTTCATGACCGAATACTCCTTTCTTTAGTGGTGATGACTGTAATAGTCAAAATGTTAATTCCAAATGGATTTTAACAGATGTTGCTTAGCCTGTCAAATCTTTTGCATGCAGGCAACATGCACGGAGAAATGTTAAAGATATTGGAGAATGAAATCGCTAAAAAAATTTTTTTCCGTGCAAGCTCCTTGCGTGTAATGAATTTGAGTACAAATTTCTCATTTTTCCCAGAAAACATTTGCCAGTAAAAATTTTTGTAAATCCGAGTAGTTTCACGTGAGACTTTTGTCTATCTTGTTTTTTTTGTGTGACAAATAAAAAATGTATAAACATAAAGGTAGTGAAGCTATGAATTTCAAAGATGAGGAGGAAATTTATCATGCGACCAAAGAGGAAGGAAAGCATTAAGATAGCTAAGGATGATGTGATGAGTATAAGGGTTACAAAAGAAGACAAGGCAAAGTATTTAACGGAAGCAGCAGATTACGGAATGAACCTCTCGGAGTATGTTATTTATCTGCTGAATCATAAGGCAGTGAATATAGTAGCTGGAGGTTCCGAGATAGTGAAGGCAATGTATGATTTGAACTGCACGCTGAATAAGTCTGAGGCTGATAGTAATGTGTCAGTAGATGAATTAAGGAATTCGATTTCGATGTGTGTTAGCAAGATGAATGATTTTTACGAGAATTTGTGAGGGTGATGATGATGTCTATACTGAAATTTGAGGATAGGACACCAAGAAGGCTGGAGGCAATGTGTCAATACTTGTGTGATCCAAATAAGACAGATATAGCAGGAGTGTTTGGAATAGGAGTAAATCCGTATAATGCGTCAAGTGAAATGCGTCTTGTGCAGAATATTTATCATCAAGAGAATTTGACTCACGAGTATATTCAAGTAATTTTCTGTTTTGATATGGGAGTAAGTGCTCCCCTTGGATTGCTTAGAGAAGTATGCCTGAAAATAGGACAGGTGTTAATAACGGATAAGAGGCAAGTGTTAGGAGCGATTCACTATTTAGACAAAGATAAAATTCATTGTCATTATCTGATAAATTATGTAGGGCTAGATGGCTCGTTATATCGACAAAAATATTCCGTGCTTTATTACAAGAAGCAAGTCAATAAAATTTTGGTTGAATATGGTTTTCGGGAAATACCGTATTATGAGTACAGTAAAGTGCCATGGTTTATAAAAGGTTATGAATAAGGGCTCTCGATTGAAGAGCCCTTTAATTTTACGGAAGGTGAGAACATGGATAAAAACAAGACAAGTGAACAAAAAAGCCACGAGAATGAAAAAATCCCGTGGACTATAAAAGGATATGAAGATAATTCTGGTTCCGTTGAAGAAGTCGAGCAAGAGAATCCAGCTTTAGGCTTAAAAGCGGTAAATGTGAATTATAGCGATGAAAATGTCTTTAGGTTAAGTGGAGAAATACCGAGTTATTCAAAATGTTTATCAGCGGATACGGCATTAACCCCTTGTGAATACGTTCAAAGTGGACATGGGCTTACGGTTTTATATCCTGCTTCCAGTTATTATCTTTTAGCACCTCAATTTTTGCAGAACCCGAAACTAATTGAAGCTGAATCGAGTGAGAAAATAACTGATTTTGTCTATGATGAAAATTTGACTACTCTCTTTTGGATTTGTCGCGATAAAGCAGATAAAGTCAGGTTAGCTAATTTCGCATTGGAGATAAAAAAAATATACACGTTGATAGATACCAACGCACAAGAAGAAAGAATAACAGTCTTAATTAAAGGTAAGCATAATGTAACGTTAGATATTGAGCTCGCAAGGTTGACTGCTTTGTACCAGGAGCTGACAAAGAAAAATCCGGAATACAGGATTTACGATGATAGCAGAAGTCGAGCCAATAGTCTATTTAAAGAGTATGTCTCGGAGATTTATGAAAGCAGTCAAAATGTTTTGGAGCACGAAACGATTTATAAAAATGCAGGTTGGCAAATGAGTTCGAGAGGTTGGCATTATTATTCAGGTAACGATGATAATTGTCAGAGTAATTTTCGTTTGGCAGTAGTGGATACAGAACCATTTTCGTTGATTGAATGGGTAGGAGGTCTATTGGAAATAGGAGATAGTCAGATTATGTTGCCATTATTGTTGCACGCCCATTTAGGTTACACGTTGAAATTATTTGAGGAAGCAGGATATAACGAGCAATATATTTTGGCAATGATAGGGGCGTCAGGAAGCAAAAAGACATCATTGGCACGAGTTATGTTTTCACTTTTCGGAAATGCGCTTATAAATTTTACCTCAACGGATAGAGCAATAGAGTTGGAACTGATGAGCAGACAAGATTCAACAATGATTCTGGACGATTTGTCTTCAGGTAGTGATAAATTTCTAGCGGGGAAATTTGAGAAAATATTAAGGCAGTTGGGAGATTCAACCGGTAGAAAGCGTTCAGTAAACGGAGGAACAGAGCAAGACTTCGTTAAAACTCGTTGTGCAGTGGTGTTGACAGCAGAAACGGATATAGATGCTTTAAGTAAATCAAGCAAGCTGAGAACATTGGCTGTATATCTCAATATCAATTCTTTAGATTCAGCTAAGCTCAAAGAATTTCAAGATGACGAGTTGAACGCTAAGATGAGCGGTGGCTTTTCTAAGCTGGAACAATATATGACTTGCTATGTAAGATTTCTTGAAACGCACTATCAACAAATGGTCGAGGAGCTGAAAAAGACAAAATGGAATGTGAACGAGGAATACAGTTTTGCTCGGCAAGCTACTATTTTCAATATGTTGTTAGGACAAGTGGAAATTGTCTTACGTTTTTGGTTATATTGCGGTATTTTATCTGAAGAAGAATTCGTAAAAACGCATTCTTATTGGCTTGATATTTTGGAAAGGGTAAAGGAAGTAAATGAGAAACGCGGGAAGGAAGCAGAGCCTTATCTTTTGTTCCTTCAAGGTATTTTTCATGCCTTACGCACAGGAGTTATAGCTCAAAATAGAGAGTGTTCTATTGGAAAATTTATTGGATACAAGGATAAGTCAGATGTGGTGCTTTTTCCTGATGAAGCTTATGATTACGTCATCGGTTATTACAATCAGCTTGGAAAAATTTTCAGTGAGAGTAAACGAGCCCTTTGGGATAAACTTTATGAGCTTCATCTTATTGAAGTATATGAGCAGAAGAATCATAAAGCGAAACTCTTCAAAAAAGTTAAGCTGAATGGTGTTTCTGTTGATTGTATTTGGCTTAAATGGAAATTTGTTGAACAGTTATTGAGTCAGCTAGCTCCAGAAGTAAATAATGGCAGAGGAGGCAATTCAAATGAATGTTAAGGTTGAAGAAATTTATTTGGTCATGGTGTCATTTAATCAAGTATTTATCGGTAGAACAGCAGAGGAATTGTATAATGCCTTGTACTATAGGCATTATCCTTTTTGTGAGGTAGCAGTGCTTAATACGCTGGAGGAAGCGCAGTATTATGCTTGGCAACGTTATTACGCCAACTTTTTGTCCAATCCGTATCTTTATGGATTTGCCCCAATGCCATTACCAATGATGAGTAATAAAAATGGTTACAATATCAGAGGTAATGATTTTGTAGAGATTCCTGTTGATGTGGTTCCGACCAATAATAATGAATTGGCTAATATTTCTAACCAACAAATGACATTTTGCTCGGATTCAATGTCATACGACAAACCTGTCGTGAAAGAAAACGTAAATGATAGGCTTTATTGGGCGATAGATGCGATGAACGGTTATGCTGTAGCCTCCAATTTAGATGAGCTAATACATTTTTTACTGAACGTGGGACTGATTTATAGTCATGCTGTTCCCTATGGCAATGAATGTTTAGCAGCTGTAAATTCGCGTTCTGCTTATCTTAACAGATTTTCTTGTCGTTACGGATTTAGCGAGGAAATTGAATTGCTCCAGAATTTGATTTCTAGCGGAGAATATTTTATTGATTCTCGTTATGAGGAAAGAGAAAAAAAGAATGAGGATAATAGAGTTCGTAGTTATCTGCTGAGTTGTGGACTACTTTGAGTGTTATTGAAAATATGTATTGGAAACCCTTGCTTTTGAGCAAGGGTTTCTTAATACGGTGTACTTATTTGGTCAGAAAATCAATCTACAAGGTACATCAGCGTTGCTCACAACTGTGGTACAATCTGCAACGAAAGGAGAAAAATTATGGAAGAGAATTTAAAATTTGGACAGGAAGATTGTAGAGCGGAATTGCAGTGTATAGGCTTGCGTATCGCGTATTTTCGTAGGCTAAATAATCTGACGCAAGGAGAGCTGGCAGAACGGTTGCATATCAACAAGAATTATCTGTCGCACATAGAAAGTGGTTCCGCGAACAAGACAGTTTCGTTGCCATTGCTGATAAAAATTTCCCGTGCATTGGACGTTGAATTGGCTGTTCTGGTTGATTTAGATGACATGCACAATAAAAATTTTAGGGAATTCGTGAAAGACATGAGAGATACATTTGAAGAATTAAAGCAACTGAATTCTGATTTGGATAAAATGCTGGAGCAACTTAACGAGGAAGATTAAAAGAGCGGAAAGTAGAGTGAGGAAGAAATGCTAAGTTTGGGTCTGGTACTGCTGTTTATCGGGATTATTCTAGGAACATTAGTAAAGATAGTAAAGATACGTAGCGTAGAAAAGCTCGGAACAAATGCGGGATTCATAGGAATAATTTTAAGTATCATTGGCATTATAATGCATTGACTTCAATCATAGATTGGAGTGTGAAAGTCGAAAATTTGAGTTGTATATTATCATTATGAGTATCGATATTCATGACAAGCTCAGGCAGAAAAGTCTGGGCTTTCTTTGTGTTATTGTAAGAATGGAGGAGATAACTTGAAACAAGGAAGAAGCCTAATGGAGCTGGGCAAAGAGCTTCAACGGCAAAGGCAAAATCGTCAGGACTTTCTGGCTGATACGCGCACGCTGGAAGTGGAATCGAATGATTACGGTTCAACGCTTCACATGTCGTTGGAAGGCAAGACGTATGGCTTTGGAATCGGGGAGCTGGCACATCAGCAAATCGCGTCTCGTCTTAACATTCCGTATCGTTACTATCAGAAAATGCAGGAAGAAGTACCCGACCTGCTTGACCGTAACATCAACACTTGGTTGGAGCAAAAGCCGGAGCGCAGAATGATTCGAGTATTGGACGGAAAAGTTAGAGCGTTCTTGTCGGATCGTTATCGTAGGTTGGATAATTTGGAATTGTGTATGGCAGTGCTTCCAGTGATTCAAGAAATGCAAGGTTCGCAGATAGAAAGTTGTGAAGTGACACCAACGCATTTGTATTTGAAGGTAGTCAATCGCAGGGTTAAGGCAGAAGTCAAAGTAGGAGATGTAGTGCAAGCTGGCTTTGTTGTGTCGAATAGTGAAGTAGGCTTGGGCAGTTTGAGAGTAGAACCGCTTGTCTTTCGTTTGGTGTGCAAAAATGGTCTAATCTGTAAAGAGCTCGTGCAGAAAAAGTATCATGTAGGTCGTCAAGTAAATGCGTCCGAAGAGTCCGCGTATGAGCTTTATAGCGAGGCAACATTGGCACAAGATGACAAAACGTTTTTCATGAAGGTGCAAGATGTAGTCCGCGCAGCGGTAGACGAAGCAAAGTTTATGCTCACGGTCAATAAGTTGCGTGAATCAACACAAATCCCATTGTCACATGAACCCGTTAAAGCAGTGGAATTGCTTGCCGACAAGTTTCAGCTTAGCGAAAATGAACGTGGAGATATTTTAAGGCAACTGTTCATGAGTGGAGATAACTCGCGCTATGGTTTGGTAAATGCGGTAACATCAGCAAGTAAAATAGCGAAGAGTTATGAGCGAGCAACAGACCTTGAGCGTATTGGTGGAGAAATTTTGTCTCTGCCCGTTCCGAGAAATTTGTTGCCCCCGATAAATCAAGCGCAATATCAAGGGTTCCCGATTAGTAATGAGCTTCAGCGAGCGGGTTAAAAGGAAGTGAAGTATTGTGTGCACTTACTTTAATTGCGCGGCATATGATGACGTGGAAACGACAATCCGAGTAAACGACCACGTTATCTTTCTTGGTCTTAAAGTTAAGGGAAAAGATACGGACATGCACATCACGTTGAATCCGTTTCAAATTCGCACGCTGGCAAAATATTTGTCAGTAGCCCTTACACAAATTGATTTTAAAGAGTTGATTGCAGAAGAGCATTTTGGAGATTTGTCCGTTCAAATTGAACTCGAAGAAGAAAAAGCATTAGATTCAGGCAAGAACTTCTACGGGAGTAATATGATTTATGAGGACGAATATTCAGCTGTTGTGCCTTTCTGATAATAAAGAAATTAAAGCCCCAACTGCGTGAAGTGGTTGGGGCTTATTTTTAATATGCCCGTGAAAGGCTCTCACAAGCCCTACAAGGCGTTTTCAACGTTTTGGGGTTTACCCTATACGGAACATCTTATCAACGCTCTACGGGGCTTGTGTGGGCTTTTATGGCTATTCTTGGAGGTGGATATATGCCAGCAACAAAGTTTATCTGTCCGAGTGGGGAAAGGATAAGGATCGTAGAATGTCTATGTTCCTGTCCGGAAGGACAAAGGTGCATGTTTTTACCCACGCTTCGCGCAGTAGCGAATTCTCTGGTTCGTAACATATCGGAACCAACGGTAACGGAGCTTATATCGGGAACGCGAGAAACGTATTTGAAGAAAACAAGTGCGTATGCAGTGGAACCAGCTTCAGTTCTGTATGCCTTACAAGGGCAAGCAATACATTCAATCAACGAGTTGAATACTCAAGGGGAAATCCTCTCAGAGGAAAGACTTAAAGACGAAATCACTTCCGGACAATTTGATTTGTATGGCAAGATATTGGATAAAGATGAAGGAGTATTAGGAGACCTTAAAGTTACAAGCTCTTATAAGCTTATGAGAGTTTTGGGGATTTACAAGGTCAAGGTAGATACAGGAGAAGTGTACAAGTCGGGATTGAAGAAGGGGCAACCAAAATTCCGTTCCGAGTTCCGTTATGATGGCGTGCGAGATTTACTTGATTGGGCAATCCAGTTGAACTATTATCGCATGTTACTCGAACAGGCAGGTTTTAAAGTAAGCCGAATGGTAATCCAAGCGTTGTGTCGAGATTCAGGACTTCGCATAGCGGCAGAACGCGGAATTGATAAGTCAGTTTACATAATCCCTATCAACAAAATCAGTGACCGATGGCTCACGCGCTACTTTCAGCACAAAGCAAAATTATTGCGTGAAGCAATGGAGAAGAAAATTTTACCACCGGTTTGCTCGTTTCGTGAACGTTGGGGTAATCGTAAATGTCAGGATTACTGCGCGGCACGGGAGAATTGTCCGTATGCGCAAAGGCTTAATGTACAAAAGGAAGTGGTAGCAGGTGAGTTCCAACTGTCCGCTTAGACTTTTCACGCTTGAATGTGATGATAAAACCAAAAAGATTATCCCCCATGTCAGGTATATTGCACCTGATAACGTTCTTCAAGAGCTGTATAGAATTCTTAAGTGTGAACTGGTAACTTGCACGCAAATAGAAGTATCTGGAAAACTTTTTGACGTGTGGAGTGATGATGAGGCTTTGTTAAAGGCAAATCCTATACCAAATCTCTACATAGCAGATGAGTTGATAATCTTTGGTTCAGTAGCTTTGGCAAAGTCAGATGAGGAAGGAAAAGTTGAGGGTCTTAATCACGCGGAAATTCATTTGTTGTGGGATTTTGCGCTCAACCAATTTCCCAAATTACTCAATTTTCTCGGTGTAAAAAGGAGATAGTTGTTATGGGACAATATTATCGCCCGATACTGGGAGATGAATACGGGTTGAATTGTAAAGTGTATGACCGCACGGTAGACGGGGAATATACGCTGGCAAAACTGCTTGAGCATAGCTGGTGGCGTAATCCGTTTGTGAATGCGTTCTCTGAAAATCTGTATGAAGAGCCTGGTCGGGTATGCTGGGTTGGCGATTACGCAGATGAACCGGAAGATTTCTGTTTCAGCAACTGCTCGGCATTTTACGTTCCGTGCTATAGAGCAATCTGGGGAGATAAAGTTAAGTTGCAAACAATTTTGTCCACAGGTTTTACGCTCGATGAGAAATTTCTGGTGAATTACGATATGAAAGAGTATGTGGACTTAGAAGAGTACAAAAAGCTCTCTGTGGATAAACATGGTTGGGTAATCCACCCGTTGCCATTGCTCACAGCGGTCGGCAATGATCGCGGAGGAGGAGATTTCCACGAGGGCAATACGGGCTATGAAAATGTGGGAATGTGGGCATGGCATTTGATTACCATTGCAGACAAAGTTCCTAAAGGGTTCTCGAAGTTCTTGCTCGTGTTTAAGGAGGATGCTTGATGATTGGTGATTCGGATAGAAAAATGCTTAAGCGTTACCGTCATATAATCGCGGCACTAATCGCTTACTCAATCGGTTACTTCACACCGCTTGCCGCCCTTCGCGCTATTGAGGATTACAAAAAGAATCAACCGAATTTCTGCGAGTGGTATCTCGATATAGCGTGGAAACGCGGTGTCAAAGAAGACGAAGATTTGCTCGAAATCAATCGCAACATTCTTAAGGCGTCAATAAAGTATCGTCATTGTCAAGATTTTAAACTGGCACTGCAAGTTGTGGACAGAAACATATCAGGACAAGAATCACTGGGAGCGAGTTGGTTTTAAAAGTTATTTGGAGGGGCTGTCCAAAAAGGGCAGTCCCTTTTGTTTATTTATGGAGGAAAAGCTTATGGGAATAACATTAACTCTGGGCACATTCTCTATTACGGGAGAAAAAATGCATGTGTCCGACCCGTGCTACGCTTATGATTGTAAAGGAGCAGTTACGTTGGAAAACGTTCTTTCTGGCGAATACGAAGCGAGAATAGCGTTTTATAGGGAAGATATATGGGGAGTGCGTGTCACTTCTCTTTCTGTCTGGCATGTAAGCCATAAGGACATCACGGCTAATATTTATGTGGATAGCGTAATAGGAGTAGACAGCGGGCAAGCCGGATTCTTCGATGATGACTACTATGAGGAAAAACAAGGCGGAGACTTCGGAGATATAAGTAGGATTTTCGGATTGTCTTGTTCGCTTACTCTTTCCAAGAATCACGGTGGCATTACGGAAGAAAAAGGAGTCGTATCCGAGACTGGCTTTGGCGATGGTTGGATAATAGTCAATAAAGTGGACAAGAAATTAGAGAGAGGAGAAAAATTTAGA
>CAMJKR010000019.1 GCA_946406415.1 uncultured Selenomonadales bacterium
AAGTCTTAAAGTTCAATCCGTGGCTTATCAAACCCAACAATCACGAACTCGGCGACATGTTCGGCGTTAAACTCAAGACTGACGAGGAAATTGTTGAGCACGCCAAAAAACTCCAAGAGAAAGGCGCGAGGAACGTTTTAATCTCGATGGCGGGCGACGGCGCGATTTTCGTTCCCGAAGGCGGCGAGACGTTCTTTAAATCCCCCGCTCCCAAAGGCAAGCTCGTCAATTCTGTTGGCGCAGGTGATTCAATGGTTGCCGGTTTCGTCGCGGGCTATATTGAAAGTAATGGCGATTACGAACGCGCTTTCAAAATGGGACTTTGCACGGGTTCTGCGTCGGCGTTCTCGGAAAATCTTGCTACTCGTCCTGAAGTTGAAGCTTTACTTAAGACAATCTGATAACCCCCTTGCCCCAAAATTCAGTGATTAGTGATTGGTGATTAGGAAGTTCACTAGCCACTAACCACTAGCCACTAACCACTAAAAAGGGAGGTTTCTCCAATGAAAATTACAAATTATATTTCTAAAAAATCTATCGCGCTGAATGTGCACCCGTCTGACAAAAACGAAGCGATTGATATGCTGGTTGATTTGCTGATGACGGCAGGTTCAATCAAAGATAAAGCACTTGTCAAACGCGACGTATTGCGGCGCGAAGCTCAAGGCTCGACGGGATTGGCAAATGGCTTGGCGACTCCGCACGCGCAAAATAGTGCCGTCAAACGTCCGTCAATCTCGATAATTACAGTGCCTGAAGGCGTCAATTTTAATTCACTCGACAATAAACCTGCGCGGCTGTTGATGTTGTTTGCAGCTCCCGAAAAAGCCGACGATACTGCAATGACTAATATGGGGCGGCTCGCGGTTTTGCTCATGGACGACGACTTTAAAGAAAATCTTATCAAGGCAAAATCTCCCGCCGAAGTCATTAAAATTATCGACGACAAGGAAATTGAACGCGCCAAAAGTGAAACTCCCGAACCCGACGTTTCAGCCAATACAAAAATTATCGCAGTCACAGCTTGCCCAACGGGTATCTCGTCTTCATTTATGGCTCGCGAATCTCTAAAGAAATGCGCCGAAAAATTAGGCTTAAGCATTCGCGTTGAAGTTCACGGCGCGGCGGGTGTCTATCACGCGCTAAGCGACGAGGAAATTAAAAATGCCGACGTCGTAATTATTGCGGCTAGTAAAAAAATTCCGATGAAACGTTTCGACGGTAAGTTGATGATTCAAACGGCGGTCGGCACCGGTATTCGCAAGCCCGAACAACTTTTTAATCGTATCAAAGAGGGACAAGCTCAACCCTTCCACGCCACAGAGGACGACGAAACTTTAGGCGAAAAACTCTTTAATAAAATCAAAAGTATTTTCTCATAACGTAAACAGTCGGTTTTTTAGCCGATTGATATAACCGCTGTCTTCGGACGGCGGTAGAAATTATTCATTCTTTTATTTGTAGTAAGGAGTAGTGTACTATGAGAGTTACAGATCTGCTCAAAAATGCGAGCATTGATCTCGGTGCTCAAGTCAAGGATAAACCGGACGCAATATCGCATCTGGTTGACTTGATGGAAAAGGGCGGCAACCTCAAGAACAAAGAACAGTACAAAAAAGATGTCTTTGCTCGTGAGGCGTCCGGCACCACAGGTCTAGGCGACGGCATTGCAACGCCGCACGCCAAATCAGCGGGTGTTAAGGCTCCCGGTCTTGCCGCCATGACGATTCCCGAAGGTATTGACTTCGAGTCGATGGACGGCAACCCTGCGCGTTTGTTCTTTGCAATCGCGGCACCCGACGGCGGCAACGACGAACATTTAATGATTCTGTCGAAGCTCGCTACTATGGTTATGGATCCCGACTTCAAGGAAGCTTTGATTAAGGCGACGACCAAAGAAGAATTCTTGAAGATTATCGACGACAAAGAGGACGGCAAATTTCAAGCACCCGCCGATAGCGCAAATGCCGCGCCCGCTCCTGTTGCCGACCATATCCAAATTCTTGCAGTCACGGCTTGCCCGACCGGTATTGCTCATACGTTTATGGCGGCTGAAAGTTTGGAACAACACGCCAAAAAACGCGGCATTTCCATTAAGGTTGAAACGAACGGTTCCGGCGGCGCGAAAAATGTTTTGACTGCAGACGAAATTGCTAAAGCCGACGGCATTATTGTTGCGGCGGATAAAAACGTTGCAATGGCTCGTTTCGACGGCAAGCACGTTGTCATTACTAAAGTTGCCGACGGTATCAACAAGGCTGATGAACTCATTGACAAGGCGTTAAGCGGCTCGGCTCCGATTTACCATGCTAAGGCGGGCGAATCTGCAGGCGACTCCGGCGGCGGTGGCGGCGAAAACGAAAGTGTTGGTCGTCAAGTTTACAAACATTTGATGAACGGCGTTTCGCATATGTTGCCGTTCGTTATCGGCGGCGGTATCTTAATCGCGCTGGCATTCTTGGTTGACGGTTTCTCCGTTGACTTGAACAGCTTGCCCGCTGAAGAGCGTAGCAAATTCGGTTCGATAACTCCAGTTGCGGCAACTTTCATGGGCATTGGCGGCGCGTCCTTTGGATTTATGTTGCCGGTTCTCGCAGGATTTATTGCTATGTCAATCGCCGACCGCCCCGGTTTAGCGGCTGGTTTTGTTGGCGGCGCGCTTAGTGCTTCCAATGGCTCCGGTTTCTTAGGCGCATTGCTCGCGGGCTTCCTCGCCGGCTTTATTGTCAACTGGCTCAAAAAAGCTCTTAGTTTCCTGCCGCCCTCGTTGGAAGGCACCAAACCGATTCTGTTTTATCCGTTGCTCGGCGTTTTGATTATCGGTCTTATCTGCAACTTTGTAATTGGTCCGCCTGTCTCCGGCATTAACGAGGCACTTAAAGATACTCTTGCCAACATGGATCCCAATGCTAAACTCGTTATGGGTGCGGTTATCGGCGGCATGATGGCTGTTGATATGGGCGGTCCTTTGAATAAGGCGGCTTACGTTACCGGCGTTGGTCTTTTGGCTGACGGCAACTATTACGTTATCGCGGCGGCTATGGCTGGTGGCATGGTTCCCCCGATTGCCATTGCGCTTGCTACGATTTTCTTTAAGAACAAATTCACCAAGAGCGAACAGAAAACTACTGCTACGAATATCATAATGGGCTTGTCGTTTATCACAGAAGGCGCGATTCCGTTTGCGGCCGGCGACCCGCTCCACGTTATACCCGCTTGCGTCGTCGGTTCGGCGATTGCTGGCGCAGGTGTTATGGCGTTTGGTTGCACGCTTATGGCTCCGCACGGCGGCATTTTCGTTGTCCCGACTATCGGCAACCCGTTGATGTATCTTGCGTCGATTATTGTCGGCTCGGTTGTCGGTTGCGTGATTCTCGGCTTTATCCGTAAACCCAGACCTCAAGATTGATAAAATAATTTCCGCATAAAAAACGGCGGCAGGCTTAAAAGCTTGTCGCCAAATTTTTTTGTCCAAATAAAATCATGCGGCAAGCGTCTTGTTTATCTGAAGAATTCATGATAATATTTCCGGCAACGAAAGGAGATGATAATTTGGAAACGCAATCGGAATTTGTCGCGGAAGAAATGGAGCAAAATTCTGTAGCCGCGACACTCGAAAAAATTTTGGACTTGCAACAAAAAAATTCGCGGCAATTAGTTCAGAGCCTGCGCGAGAATATAAACTTTCAAAATCAAGTGCGGCGCGGTATGCAACAAGAACTCGACGCCCTGAAAGAACAACAGCGCGGTGAACAGTTCACGCCAATTTTAAAATCAATCGCAACGGTCTGCGTGGAGTATAGAAAAATGTTAACGGACGAATCCATTTCAAGACGGACGCGCCGAACGCTTAAATTGCTTTTCGACGAACTGGAAGAAATTTTGTCGGAATATGACGCCGAAATTTTCACGTCGGAAATCGGCGAGCCGCGTCGCCCGCTACTAACTAAAATCGTTAACACCGTCGCGACCTCGAATAAAAATTTGCACAACACCATAGCTAAAAGCCGCCGTCCCGGAGTTATTCGCAACGGACGGACGCTTTATCGCGAATTCGTCGATGTTTATGTTTACGATAGCAACGCGGACGGCAGAAAATCAGAAGCCGTTCGCAGTGAATAATTTAGTGGCTAGTGGCTAGTGGTTAGCGATTAGAGAAAAACCAAAACCTAATCACCAATCACTAATCACCAATCACTAAAAAATCGACTAAAAGGAGATTTTTTCATGAGCACATATGGAATTGATTTGGGCACAACTTATTCTTGCATAGCGCGTTTGGACTCGAACGGCAACCCCGAAGTTATTCGCAACAACGAAGACGACAGCAACACCGTCGCCAGCGTAGTTTTTTTTGAGAACGAAAACAACGTAATAGTTGGACAGGCGGCTAAGGAAAATATTGAGACTGACGGCGACCGCGTTGTTCAATTCGTTAAGCGGGAAATTGGCAAACGCGACACGCGCACTTACGAATTTGACGGCAAAACTTATACGCCTGTGGAGATTAGCGCACTGATTTTGACGCGGCTGAAAAATTTAGTTGAATCGCAGGGCGGCACGATTGAAGATGTTGTTATAACTGTTCCCGCTTACTTTGGACTTGAGGAACGCTCTGCGACAAAACAAGCGGGCGAGCTTGCCGGACTGCACGTGTTGAGCTTGATTAACGAACCGACTGCCGCCGCTTTGAGCTATTGCGCCCGTCAATTTCAAGAGGACAGGACGGTTTTAGTTTACGACTTAGGCGGCGGAACTTTCGACGTTACTGTTTTGAAAATGTCGATGACGCAAAATAATTCCGGACGCGACGTTCAAAAAATTACAGTGCTTGCCACTGACGGAGATGACAGGCTCGGCGGTAAAGACTGGGACGATAAACTTTACAATCACATTTTGCACGCCTGTTGCGACGATAACGGCTTGACGCCCGAAGAAATCGAAGCTGAAACGCGGCAAGATATTCGCTCCAAAGTTGAGGAGTCTAAACGCAAACTTAGCAAGAAACAATCCGCTAAAGTTCGTATCGACGTTAACGGCTCGCGCACCGAAGTTGTTATCAAGCGCACGGATTTTGAGCAGATGACTTCAGACCTCGTTGCAAAGACAATGGGCTATATTGATAAAACTTTGGATAAAGTTCCTGCAGAGGCGATTGATACCGTTCTTTTAGTTGGCGGCTCAACTTATATGCCGATGATTATTAACGCGGTTGAGGAAAAATTCCCCGGCAAAGTTCAACAGCACGACCCTGACCAAGCAGTTGCAAAAGGCGCGGCGATTTACGCAAGCATGTTAGTTGAGGAAGTCGGCTCGTTGACCGCGCAGGGCGATGAAACTTCCGGCGGCGAAGTTGCTCAAGCTGAACAGCTTACCTCGAAATTTACCGTCGAAGATCAAACGCCGCGTTCGTTCGGTCCTGGTGTCGTCGACATGAACGGCGCAAAGCATAAATACGTTTTGGAGAATTTTATAAAAATCGGCGAGAAAATGCCCGCTGTCTTCACGAAAACTTATTATCCGCTCGAAGACAATCAAGAACTCGTTCGTTTGCGCGCCTTTGAAAATATGTCAACCGACGATACGTTAATTCCCTGCGTCGACGAGGACGGCAATCCGCAAGCCACCGACCCCGCGCATAACGTTAAACTTTTGGGCGAACTTATCGTTAATTTGCCGCCCAATACCAGCCGCGACACGCCAATTAAAGTTACGTTCAAAGTTGATGCGTCGGGCGTACACGTCGAGGCAGTTAATACTAAGACTAACGAGACTTTTGAAACTTTCTTGCGCACCGAAAGCGATATTGACGTTGCAGGCAGTGCAGTTCACCAACTTAGAATTTCCGCTGACTGATTTGGAGGCGCGGCGATGAAATATTTTTTCTCGGAGATTAACGAAATTACTTTGACTTTCAGCGACATACAAGCAACCCGCGACGGCATGGAGTTTATAAAAATTTATTTCGAGTCTCCCAACGAAAACGGCTTTAACTTTTTGGAATCTACTTTGCCAACGCTTAACGTTAAAAAATCTTCGGGCTTCAGCAAAGATGAAACTGCGCGGCTTTTGGATTATGCGCGGACAAATTCTTTTCTGATTTGGGAAATTGCTCGTGAGGAGGCGGGAAAAATTGCCGCAAGTGTGTAGACTGCTCGGTTATCTGATTTTCTTTTGGTCGAACGAAAATAACGAACCGATTCATGTTCACGTTTGCAAGGGCAAGCCTTCCGCTGACGCAACCAAAATTTGGATAGAGGACGTGCCGCGCTTGGAGCACAACAAAAGCCAAATTCCTGCCAAAGATTTAAACAGAATTATGCAATGGCTCGCGGCTAATAAAAATTTTGTCGTAGATAAATGGAACGAACACTTCAAATAATCGGCGGTATAAAATGTACGGCTTATCAAATAGACAAGCAAAAACTCTGTTGAAAATTTTATTCGCCCGCAAAAACGGTTTGTCGCAAGTAAAATTATTCGGCTCAAGGGCACGCGGCGATTATAAAAAAATTTCCGACGTAGATTTGGCAGTAAAATTCTCGCGACCCATTCAAGCTCAACTGGCGGCGGACTTCGCTAACTCAAATTTTCCTTACACGACGGACATAATTGATTTAGATATTGCGGGCGAAAATCTTTTGCGCAATATCGCTCGCGACGGCAAATTGTTATTCGCTTTTGACGGAGGGAAAATTTCTATGACGCTCGAACAAGTTAAACTCAAGCACGAGGATTTTTCCCGTGCTTTGCTAAAACTTCATGCGGCTCTGGCAAAAGATATTTCTGCCGACGAACTTTATCTTGACGGCTTGATTCAGCGGTTTGAATTTTGTTTTGAGCTGGCGTGGAAACTCATGAAGGCTTTTTTGGATTACGAGGGAATTGAAGTTAACAGCCCGCGCTCTGCAATTCGTCAAGCTTTTCAAACGGAGCTGATTGCCGACGCGGAGGCTTGGTTTGACATGCTGGAGAAACGCAACCTTTCCAGTCACACCTACGACGAAGAGACCGCCAAAGAAATTTATCGGCACGTGGCGCAGAAATATATTTTCCTGTTCGATGACTTCGCGGCGACGATTGAAAGGAGTTTTTATCATGAGACGAATTAAAAATCCATACCGCAAACCTTTACCCGAACCAAAGCTTATTAAAGAGCCGATAACTTTTTCGCCGCTTGAGTGGGATTATTTCGTTGAGGAAGTTAAAATGCGCGGCATTGATAAATTTGAGCAGTGCATTAACAACGCCAAATATCTCGCTAAACTTGCCCGCGCAGATGCCGCAGATTCAGCGGTTTTCGTTTCGGCGGAAGAAATGCAAGCATTGGCTAACGGCGCAACGATTGAAGAACTCGGAGGCATTGTCGACGATTGAAAGGAGTTTTTATAATGAGTAACTACAAAGTTAATCCGATTGATATTCCCGACGAGAAAACGACCTTCTCGCCGCGTGAATGGAAATATTTTATCGAAGAAGTTAAAATGCGCGGCATTGATAAGTTCGAGCAGTGCATTAATAACGCGAAATTTCTCGCCAAGCTTGATATTTCTGAAGAGCAAATTGCAGCTGGCGAAGGCAAATGGTTCACGCTTGAAGAATTGAGGAATTTCTAATGCCTGAAGTCTTTCTTTCCGATAAAGCACTTAGTGATTTTATGTATTGGGCGCACAATGACAGAAAAATTTTTGACAAGATAGGTACCCTCCTCAACGACATTGACCGCAATGGCGCGGTTAAGGGTATCGGCAAGCCCGAACATCTTAAATACGAGAACGCTTATTCGCGCAGAATCAATGACGAGCACCGCTTGATTTACAGAGTCGAGGAAAATATTATCAAAGTTAAGTCTTGCAAAGGTCATTACGACGCAAAATAAGCGGGGGTTCCAATGGTTAAGCTTTACGATTCGAGCGGCAACGGTTATATCGAGGTCGAAGTTAGCGAATTTTATTCCAATGATTATCCCGCGTACTTCGCCAAAACCGGCAAGGATACTTATCTGCGCGACTTCGCCGAGCCGTTTTATACCGTTCAGCAAATGCAAAAAGGAAGTCAACCAACCGACGACGGCAATTTACTTTTGACGCCTACAGAAAAAGACGAACTGATTGCGAAAAATCCCGCCGCAGAAAAATGGATTCGTCCGTTTTTGGGCGCGAAGGAATTTATTCAAAATATCCCGCGCTATTGTTTGTGGCTTGAGGATTGTCCGCCTAATGAATTGCGCAAAATGCCGCTCGTCTATCAGCGCGTGGAAAAAGTTCGTGAATTCCGTTTGGCAAGCAAAAAAGCCGCAACTCGTCGCGACGCCGCTACGCCCTGGCTTTTTCAAGAACGACGCCAGCCTAAGACCGATTATCTTTTGGTGCCGCGTGTAAGTTCTGAACGCCGCCAATATGTTCCCATTGGTTATATTTCAAGTAACGTTATCTGTAGCGACGCAAATCATATGGTTCCCAGTGCAAAATTTTTTACGTTCGGAGTGCTAACGAGTTTTCCGCATATGGTTTGGATGCGTTTGGTTTGCGGGCGTTTAAAATCAGATTATAGATATTCGGCGCAGGTTGTGTATAATACATTTCCGTGGCCGCCGTTTTGGCGCGAGGTGGAATTAACAGCGGCAAAAATTTTAGAGGCGCGGAGCAATTATCCCGACGCAAGCTACGCAGACCTTTATGACCCGCTGATTATGCCAAAAGATTTGCGCCAGGCTCACGAAGAAAACGACCGCGCAGTCATGGCGGCTTACGATTTCCCAAAAAACATGACGGAAGCGCAAATGCAAGTTGCCTTACTAAAAATATATCAAAGCTTGAAAAATTTTGACGAACTTTATAACTCGTTGTGAATTTCGGAGGAGGATTGGATTTGGCTAAACGAAATATTTTTGAAATGCTCGGTTTGGAATTTGATCCTCCCGACAACGTGAAAAAAATTCGCGCCGCCTATGAGGCTTGGAAAAAACGGTTGACGACTGAGCAAAATACAATGGTAGACCCGACGAGATTAGCGGAAATACGTTCGGAATTGCAAATGGACGATTACATTGCGCTGACGATTGACAATCCGCGATTTCGACAGCAGGCGGCGGAGTCTTTAAAGCGTCAACGGATAGAGGAATTGCGGCTTTATATCGACTTACAGCGGGGCAATACGCAGGGCACGTTGCAAGTTAATCAATCGCAAATTCGGCAGATACGCGACAAGTTGCGGCTAAGTCCGGCGACGATTGAGGCGACGTATAAAGAACAGGGCTTTGAGATAAAACCGGCGAAGACCGCGCAGAAAATTTTGGCGACGCTGAATAATTTTTTCCTGAATGATTCGGTAATGGAGGAGCTGAGGAAAAATTTTGCGGCGTTCCAACTTGTCCCCGACGAAAAAAATTTCGCGTGGTCTGCAAATGTTCACGACCTCTACGAGCTTGCATTTTATATCGAAAATCAAATTGAGCCGTCGCCGGATTTTTATCGACGCCACCCGACTGACGACTTGCGAGAAATTTTCCGTGAAGCCGCCAAAAAAGTTTCCGCGCCAATTCCGCAGTGGCAATCGATTAAAGCTCTTATAAATCTTGCGCAGACTCAAGTTTTCAACACCGACGACAGCCGCTTTAAATACGACCACTCGTTGAAGATTGAGACGCTTAACGATTTTTTTGCCAAAATAAAAGCCGCGCCCGATTTGTTTAAGCACGACAATTATTTTGCTGACAACTGCATAAATCGAATTCAGCGCACGTTCCCGAACTTTTTAACATACGAGCAAAGTGCCGCGCTCTACAATAAGGCGGCGGGCTTGCTGAAAAATCCCTACGAATCGACGGGCGACGCGGGCGAAAATTCTTTTTGTGTGACGTGCGCTAACTGTGGAGCCTTTGAAATTTTCCGTACTCGTGAGGAAAGCGAGCGGGCGCATTGCAAAATCTGCGGCGAAAATTTTTTTATCGACTGTCCGAAATGCGGCAAGAAAATTCCTGCGACTGCTAACCGTTGCACTGTTTGCGACTTTTCTATTGTTGAGTTCAAAAAGTTTTCAAATTACATTGGCGAGGCTAATTCTATGCTTGACCTCGTGGAGCAAGCCCGTAATGCCGATGAAGACGTTCACATTGTCATGGCGGAAATTATAAAGATTTTGGCTAAAGCAAGACTTCTCAAGCCCGAATCCAACGACTTAAAAAAATTGGAATGGCGCATTAATAAAATTGCCGGCGAACTCAAGCGGCGCGAATTATTTGCTTGGGCTGATAAAAAGTTGCCGAGCCTGTCGATTGCGCCCGCCAAAGCCGTCAGCGATTGCATTGAGATTTTGCGCAAGATTAAGGACTACAAGCCCGCACTTGACCGCCTGAAATTAATTCCGCCCAAAGCCCCCAACGCGATTGTCGCCACGCTTAAGGAAAATTATTCGCCCGCCTCAAGTATCGGTAAAATTTCTGTTAAAGCTAAGTCGACAAGTGTTGGTTCCGCCGAATCGAATTTAATTTGCAATATTTCTTGGCAAGCTCCCGCCGATTTGGGCTTGACTTATACGCTGATAAAAAAAGTTGACGGCGTGCCCAAAACTTATCGCGACGGCGAAATTTTGATTGAGAATACCGACCGCCTCGAATTTACGGATTACGACGTTAAACCGGGCGTGCTTTATGGCTACGCGATTTTTTCTATGCGGCTTGGGACAATTTCCGCGCCGACTACTACGACCGCCGCTCATTACAGCGACCTCGACGAGAAAAAATTAATCGCTAAGACAGAGGACGGCGCATGTAAATTTATTTGGCGTTTACCGTCGGAAAATTGTTTAGGCGTGCGGATTTTGCGCAGTGACAGCGCGGGTAAAAGCGTCGTAGTTGCTGACTGTGTGCAATCGCCCTTCGTGGACAACAGCGTTAAAAATCGCAAGCAATATCAATACCGGTTGCAATGCGTCTACTACGCCGCCGAAGATAATATTTCCAACAACGAAAAATATTTTGCCCGTCAAAGCAACGATGAAATTTTGCGCGGCGTGTGGAAGATTGAACGAACTTATAAATACAGTCACGGCTTGACAGTTAGCTTGACGCCCGAAAAGCCGCCTAAACCGATTGATAATTTGATTTGTACTGTAAGGAGTGGGCGAGCGGCATTTCATTGGAAATCGACGGGCGATTTTGCCATTTGGTTTAAGGAAGTCGTCAAGGAGCCCGCGCAGATTGACAACAAAGTTTTTGCGCTGGATAAAGTCGACGAAATTTTAGGTAGTGGCGTCGTCTACAAAAAGGCGGAGAGTTTCGACGAGACTTGCGAATTTGCTTTAAGCGGCGATAATGTTAAAGTTGCCGTCATCAGTGCGACGCGGGAATTTGGACTTATAAACGAAATTATAACTTGCGCGAATGTTGAGCCGTGCGAAATTGACGCCGATAAAACGCAGATTGACGCGGGCGGATTAAAACTCGTCTTAAAGAGCGTTCCTGCAAATCTTTACATGATTCACTACAAAATTAATACAAGCGACGCCGATGAACTTTACGCGACGATTGAGACGGCTAAGGCGCGGCAGATGAATAGAATTTACGCGGCGAAATATGCGCAAGATACTTTTATTTTGCAGACACATTTGCCGCCCAAAGAAATTTTTATAACGGTTATAGGAGAATACAAATTCAGCGACGGAACGTCGGCTTACTGTGCGCCGAGCACGTTGACTTTGAACAATCGCCCGAAGGAAATTATTTCGTATCGGCTGGAGTGGGGGACGAGCGGACTTTTCAAGAAAGAAATTCACGCTAAGGATTGCAAGCTGATAATCGAGAGCAACGCCAAATCTACGCCGAAAATGTCGTTGGTGTGTCGAAGTGATGGGCGCATGAATATTGAGGCGGGCGATTCGGCGACGCGCATATTGGGCACTGTTCGCGCATATCCTGAAGGCTACAGCGGCGGACGACTTGAAACTAATCTACCTAATGAAATTTGGAAAGAAGTTTCGTCGGGAACGGTCGTTAAGCTCCTCACTTCCAAAGAAGACGAAAAACGTTTCGAGCTTAAAGCGTCGCGCCCTGATAGTCTTATCGTTCCAAAGAAGTAACTGCGGAGGATTTTATATGTCTATGTTTAGCAAGTCGGCGGCAATTTGTCCGCACTGTCTAAGGGAATTAAAATTGAGCGGCATGAAATTTTACTGTGTCCCCGACGAAGACAATCGCCACGAAGTTAAGCTGTCGTTCGCCGATAAATTCAGAGGGCGGCTACCCGTCTGCAAAAGAAAATTCTGCAGGAATCACGGCTTGACGATTCGCGAGGCGGCTTGCAAGCATTGTGGAGAACCGCTCCCGCCGCAACTTTTATTCCACGATAAATATTTAAGCTTCTGCGCGGTCGGCGTGTCTGGTGCGGGCAAGTCAAGCTACATGACGACACTTTTACACGAGCTGAAATATTCGGGGCTACCTTGGATTTTGCAAGCAATGGACGTAGACACGACGCGGCGGGCGCAACTTAACGAGCAATACGTTTACGAGGAGCGGCATTGCTTGAGAGGAACGGAGGCGGGCGTTTCACCTAAGCCACAACTTTGGACGATAATGGACAATTCAGTTAAGGGCGAAAAAATTCCAACCTACGCGCTAACAATTTACGACGGCGCGGGCGAAGATTGCGAACGAATTGATTATACGCCGCTGGACGCAAAAATAAGCCGCTATTTGTCGGGCGCGAGAATGCTTTTGATAATGTTCGACCCGCTGTTATTGTCAAGCGTGCGCGTGGAGCTTTCCAGAGAAACTTTGAATTCCTCAATGGCAACCGAACGTCAAACGAGTGCGCCAGGAAATATGGTTAACATGGTGAATTCGTTGGCAAATTATATCCGCCGCAACTGCAATATCCTGCCCGGCAAAAAGATTGACCGTCGCGCCGCCGTCGTCTTAACCAAACTCGACGCCTTAACGGAAATGCTCAACGGTTTTTCTTCCGGCTCAACGATTCTTAAAGAAAGTCCTCACGTTCAAAATCGCGGCTTCGTTGAGTCTGATAGCGTAATGGTTGACTTAGAAATACGCGACTGGCTCACACGGCAGGGCGAAACGGCTTTTCTCGGCGCGATTGACGCCAATTTTAAAGACGTGCGAGTTTTCGGAGTGTCGAGTTTTGGGCGTCCGCCTGATTCGCGTAAACGACTTGCTAAAATTCGCCCGCACAGAGTTTTAGACCCGTTAATGTGGATGCTTGCCAGCGAAGGCATTATCCCGACGATTTAAGGAGTGATTCCTTTGAAAAAATTTTTAGCTTTATTCTTTGCAATGATTTTGTTGGCAACGACCGCTCAAGCCGCCGAACCCGTGCGCATTGCCCGCTTGCCGATAATTTTTCAACGCGCAATTCCCGACGATGATACTTGCGCCGAACTCGAAACTATTCTTGCCCGCGCAGTTCACATTCCGCTAAACGGAACTTTACAGCTCGTCGAATATCTGCCGCCAAAAGATTCTGCGCAAGTTTTAGGCGACATGTGGCAAGATATGCGCTCCGAAAATAAAAAGGCGAAGCTCCAAGACGCAATGCGCCCGCTCGCCCAAAAACTTGACGCGGATATTATTGTTTGCCCCGTTCTAAATCAATACAGTCAATACGTCGCAATTTCTTCCGGTTGGAGCAACGAAAATTATATGACAAGCAACGTTCGCTTTGAATTGATTGTTTACGACCGCCGCACCGACGAATTGATTGACAAAAAAGCCTCACAACTTTACAGCGATTCATACAGTCTGCGCGGCACGGCGTCTTTCCTGTCGAAAATTTGTTTAGATAATGTCATTGATAAGGCTAAGTTACGTCAACGCATAATTGCAATAAGATAAAATTTTACGAGATATATTTATCTAAAAGTGTTTCGTAATCTGGGATTGGCAACGGGCGCGAGAAGAAATAACCTTGAATTGCCACGTCGCCCAAGCTTGACACGTAATCCATTTGCGCTTTAGTTTCGACGCCCTCAATTACGACGCTCATACCTAATTCTTCTGCCAATTCGACGATAAATTTTAGGATTATCGCCACGCGCTTAGATTTTTCCAATTCGCGAATAAATGCCATGTCGACTTTGAGAGTATCAAGCGGCATGTCTTTTAGCATATTCAGCGACGAATAGCCCGACCCGAAATCGTCCATTAAAATCGAAAATCCCAATTCGCGGAACGTAGAAATCATGTCGAGGAGTTGGAGCTGATTGTCGGTGTATGCGCTTTCTGTGACTTCCAATTTTAACATCCACGGCTCCAAGTCGTATTTTTCCAGCAACGTTGCGAGGAAGTCAGGCAAGTCTAAGCTGTAGAAATTTAGCCGCGATAAGTTTACGGAAATGGGAACGACCTCTTTACCTTCGTCGAGACGTTTACGTTGAAGTCTGCACGCTTCCTCCCAAACAAAACGATCAAGGCGCACGATAAAGCCATTGCGTTCAAAGACGGGAATAAATTTGCCGGGCGAAACCATGCCGTGTATCGGGTGAAACCAACGGACTAAAGCTTCAGCACTGGCGACGGTATTTCTATGCGGGTCGTAAATCGGCTGAAGATAAATTGTAAATTGATTTTCCAAGAGGGCGGCTTCCATATTGCCAGTTATAAGTTGCTCTTCAATCATCTGTTCGCGCATTTTTGCATCGTAATAAGCGTAGCGCGTCACATAATTTCCTTTGATTCGGCGAAGTGCCATGCCTGCGCGGTCGCACATTTGGTCAATCGGCAACTTAATACTTTCAACGGGATAAATACCCGCAAAAAATAAAATGTTGTGGCTGATGTGGAGAGCTTGAATTCGCGCATCAAGGTCTTTAATAATTTGCTCGATTTGAAGTTCATCACTCGGCACGCACAAAATAAAATGGTCCGCTTCGGCGCGACAACTTATAGAAGTTCGCGGATTTAATGTCGCCTTAAAATAATCTGCCGCCGCACGCAAAATCAAATTGCCCGTGTCGACGTGGAATAAATCATTAATTATTTTAAAGCAACTTATATCCATGCAAACGATACAGTATTTTACGTCGTAACGGGCACCCAAAAGTAATGTCGCCTCTCGATAAAAAGCCTCTCGATTATAAAGCCCCGTCAATGAATCAAACTTGCTGCCGATTATCGGCAAAACTCCTTCTGCTCGCAATGCAATCGCTCCCCTCGACTTTAAAATTTTTTTCAACTATTCAACGTAAAAAAATAAATCCCTGCAGAAACCTGCGGGGATTTTAGCTTTTAGCTGTTAGAATGTTGTAGCAAAAATTTTTTAAATCGCGGCAAAACCTTCCTCAAGGTCGGCAATAATGTCGTCAATGTGTTCAGTGCCAATGGAAAGTCGAATC
>CAMJKR010000020.1 GCA_946406415.1 uncultured Selenomonadales bacterium
GCCGCCGATTAGAAAATTATTTTTGAACTTCACCGAGTACGAGGAACGCCCGACGACGGAAATGATTGTAATTCACCACGCGGGCTTTCCCGACGGCGATAAAGATTCTTCCGCCGAAGATATCCATAAGTTTCATCAAGAAGTTAACGGCTGGGCGGGCATTGGCTATCATTACGTGATTCGCAAGGACGGCACGATTGAGCAAGGACGCAAACTTTCGGCGGTCGGGGCGCACTCTTATCACCATAATAAAAATTCTGTCGGGATTTGCGTCGCGGGTAATTTTAACGTTGCCAAGCCGAATCATGAGCAAATGGCTTCGCTAAAACTGTTAACGGCGTGGCTCTGTCAAAAGTACAATCTAAATCCAATGGGCAAAGGCGTTATCGTCGGTCACAGGAACTTAAACGATACGAGTTGCCCCGGCGATAATCTTTACAAAAAACTTGACGAGATACGCTATTGGTGTCGCGACTTTGAATAATTATCTAAGACGTCTTGATCTGCGCGGGCGTCTCCAGTCGTCATCTTCAACGGGCGCGGGTTTCGGCTTCGGTTTCCTATTTAAAATGTAAATCGCGCCGACAAGAACAATATCTAAAACGATAAGTACATTAGTTGCGGTTTGACTGTCGGCTTCGGCTCGCGACCTGTCCTCGTAAGTTCCAAAACCTTTGGAGCCGCCGATATATTTTGTCCAAAAATTTTCAAGCTTGCCAACGCCCGTGCGTTGATTAATTCCGGCGTCGTAAGCGGCAATCGACATCGTATTAGAATTAACACGCCAAAGCAAATATATATTCGAAATAATCAAAATCGCTAAAAGGATTCGGGAAATCGTTTTCTTAGTCATAAATAGCTCCTTTCTAAAGGTTAGGAATTTGCCAATCGATAGGAGTTTCGCCGATTGATTCTAAAAATTTATTAACGCGGGAAAATGGGCGGCTACCGAAAAATCCGCCGCTCGCCGATAACGGACTTGGGTGCGCCGATTCAACGATAAAATGGCGTGGGTTCGTTATCATATTTTTTTTGCTCCGCGCAGGGCGTCCCCACAAGATAAACGCAAGTGGGCGTTCGTGTTCGTTGAGGAGGCGAATAATTTTATCGGTGAAAATTTCCCAGCCGTGTCCGCGATGTGAATTCGCCGCGTGTGCTCTTACCGTTAATACCGCGTTCAAAAGTAAAACGCCCTGCTCCGCCCAAGGTTTAAGGCAACCGTTATTCGGGATAAAACAACCAAGATCGTCGCGCAATTCCTTAAAAATATTTATCAGCGACGGCGGCGGCGGCACATTCGGCAAAACAGAAAAGCTCAACCCGTGCGCTTGTCCAGGCTCGTGATACGGGTCTTGCCCCAAAATTACAACCTTAGTATCGGCGTAGCTCGTGAAGTGCAGGGCGTTAAATATGTCGTACATGTTCGGGAAAATTTTTTTCGTGCTGTATTCGTCAATTAAAAATTTCCGCAACTCCTGATAATACGGCTCCTTAAGTTCGTCGTCTAAAAGTTCCGCCCAATCGTTCCTAAAAATTTTTCTCATCGTGTGTATCTCCTGAATTCAAAGCCGGCAAAAGTTTTCACGTCGCGCAAAATAAATTCGTCAACGGGCGGAAAGAAAGTATCAGCCTCCTCCGCCGCGTCGACAACTGTTAAGAAAATCTCCGTTGCGTATGGAATAAGTTCATTAAAAATTTCTGTGCCGCCGATAACAAAATTTTCCTCCGCCGAATTGAGCACGCCAAAAAGTTCCTCGACACTGCCGACAACTTCTGCGCCGGATATATTTTTAAGCGAGCGGCTCAAGATAATATTTCTGCGTCCGTCAAGCAGCTGTTGATTCGGAAAAGTTTCAAGCGTTTTGCGCCCGAAAATAATCGTGTGATTTAATGTGAGGCTTCGGAAGTTTTTCAAGTCGACAGGGATTTTAAAGAGGAGTTTGCCGCCTTTGCCGAGTCCGAAATTTTTATCGACGCAAGCAACGAGTTTAAATTTAAAATCAATCGGAGAACCCGCCACGCGAATAACTTTATCGCCGCGCAGATTAAATTTAAGCGTAGGGAAAATTTCTGCTAGCGGTATAAGTGCAAAGTCGCGTTCAAATAAAAACTTGTGAGGTATGGTTAAACGTTCACAAGAAATTTTCGCGCCGTAAAGAATGTCAATATCAATTATTCGCGCTTCCCAACGCTTGCGGCGAATTCTGCCCAATTCAAATTCAATCCGTTGCAATTCGTCAAGCAGGGCGAGCGGCTCCAGTTCTGTTGAAATTTTTATCGCGGCGTTGATGTAATTGGGCTGATTTTCGACGCCCCAAGGCTCCGTTTCGTAAAATGACGATACCCGTAAAAGTTTGACGGCGGGAATTTTTTTTACGCGCTCAATCGCCCGCCGCAGTGTTTCTTCACAATTACCGAGATTAGCACCAAGTCCGAGGTAATAAACTGTCATCTTTGTCTAATAATCTGAACTGCCGCGCCAGCAAATTTTTCTTCGACGGGCGGTTCGGGCTTGTGAATTGTAATTTTCAAACCGTCTAACAGAAAATATTTCCGCAACAAAATTTCGCAAATGTCCTGCGCGACGGTCTCAATCAAATTGCGCGGGGTGCCGCCGACAATTTTTTTAATGTCGCTGAGAACTTGCGCGTAGTCAACCGTATCTCCGAGATCATCAGTTTTGCTTGCCCGCGATAAGTCAAGATAAAGTTCGGCGTCGACAATAAAAAGTTGTTCATGTTGCCGTTCATGTTCCGAGCAACCGTGCCGACCTTTAATCTCAATGCCAGTCAAAATAATTTTATCCGTCATGAAGTTCCCTCCTTAGCAATCAAATGCGCTTTGTTAAGCGGCGGGGTGGGCGAAATTTTTTGCGGTACAAAATATCAGCCATTGAACACATTCGCGAAACGACTTTGACATTGTGGACGCGCACGAGATCGACGCCTTTGGAAATGGCATGAACGCAAAGTGCGCCCGTTGCCTCGTCGCGCTGGTCAAGTCTAAGCCCCGTCGTACGCCCGATAAAACTTTTGCGGCTAACACCGACCGTTAAAAAAATTTCTTCGCCGTCCAAAGTTTTCAGCTCGTCGAGGCGGCTCACAATCTCCAAATCTTCCGCAGGTGTTTTGCCAAAGCCAATGCCGGGGTCAAAAATAATTCGTTCCGTGTCAAAGTTTTTCGCCGCGCAATGTTCTCGCGTTCTACGGAAAAATTTTTGTACGTCAGCGATAATGTCGCCGTCCGAACATTTTTCATTGTGCATAGCAACGACCGGCACATTAAATTTTTTCGCCAAGTCAATCATGCGCATATCCTCTAAGCCGTGAACGTCGTTAATAATATCAACGTCGAGTTCCATAGCATAGGCGGCGACTTCGGGCTTGTAAGTATCGATTGAGATTGGCACACCGAAATTTTTTACCGCAGGCAAAACCTCGTGGAGGCGAGCAATTTCCTCTTCGGCACTAATCGGCGTCGCTTTCGGGCGAGTGGATTCCGCGCCAACGTCGATAATATCCGCGCCGTATTCGATTAATTGCGCCACGTGAGCCATCGCCGTATCGACAGAAAAATATTTTCCGCCGTCCGAGAAAGAATCAGGCGTAAAGTTCAAAATCCCTATCACTAAAGTTTTGTTGCCGACTTCGATTTTTCTTCCGCCGCGCAGGTTAATAATTTTTTTCAAGACATCATCTCCTATAATTTGCATTATAACGCATTGTTCGCGCAAGTTCAAATTGACATTTAGACGCCAAAACCTTAAAATCCTTTTATAATTTTTTAAAAAAACGGGAGGGGTCGAAGTGGTTTTATCGAAAGCCAAATTGATGACAATGGCGGCAATCTTCGCCGCGTCTTCGATAGTGTTCGGCGGTTGTGGTGACGATAAAGGACAGCAACAGGCGCAAGCTCCAAAAGCGCAAGTCAAAGCCATGAAAGTTATCCGTCGAGACACGCCGCTTGCCAGCGAATACGCGGGGCATTTAGTCGGCACGGAGGAAGTAAAAGTTCAATCAAAAGTTTCGGGCAACGTCGTAGAAAAATATATCGTCGGCGGGCAATACGTTGAGCAGGGGCAGTTGCTCTATCAAATTGATGCACGCCAATACAATTCCGCCGTATTGCGAGCGCAAGCCGATTTGGCGCAAGCCGAAGCAGTTCTCCAGCAATCTATAGCTACTTATAATAATTCATTAAAAGACTTGCGACGCAACGAAGAACTTTTTAAAGATGCGGCAATCGCTGAACAGGTGGTTACTACTCAAGCGGCAAAAGTTCGGGCGGACGAGGCAACCTGCGCGGCAAACGAGGCGGCAATTTACGCTTGCCAAGCCGCTCTAAGAACGGCGCAGGAAAATCTTGACGATACAAAAATTTACGCGCCAATGTCAGGACAATTAGGCGTTGACGACGTGTCAGTTGGAACTTTTGTTTCGCAAGGACAAACCACTTTGGTAACACTCGGCGCACCCGACCCGATTTTTGCGCAATTCTCAATCAGCGAATCAGATTACCTGCACTTCATGACGGTTCAAAATATGCAATCCGAACACAATCCCATTGCCGTGACGATAACGCTTGCCGACGGCAAAGAATATCCGTTCGAGGGGCGAATTGTCGAGATTGACCGCGAACTTGCCAACAGCACAGGCTCCTTGATTATGAAAGCAATTTTCCCGAATCCCAGCGGACTTTTAATGCCTGGTATGTTTGCTCGCGTCAAACTCACCGGCGAAATTATTCCCAATGCAATTTTAGTTCCGCAACGCGCCGTTCAACAGCTTTTAGGCAAATCATTCGTTATGGTTGTCGGTAACGGCAATAAATCAGAGGCGCGCACCGTCGAGCTTGGCGAGCAAGTCGGCAGTTATTTCGTCGTCAACAGTGGAATTACTACAAGTGATACCGTTATAATCGAGGGCTTGACGAATTTGCGCGAGGGCGTCGAACTTAACGTTAAGACTGTCACACCCGGCGAAATGGGCTTTACTTTAACGAACGTTACTAGCACTTATAACGCGGACGCAGGACTTACCACGCCTAACACCAATCCGAACGCTCCCGATAATCTTCGTAGCAAATAAGGAGGCGGCGACGTGGCAAAATTCTTTATCCATCGACCAATATTCGCGATAGTCATTGCCTTGATAATTACGCTCGTCGGAATTTTAGCGGCAATTCAACTGCCAATCGCGCAATATCCGCAAATTTCCCCGCCAACAATTTCCGTCAGCACAACTTACACGGGCGCAAATGCCGGCGTCGTCAACGAGACAATCGCGCAGGTCATTGAGCAACAAGTTAACGGTACCGACGGTATGGACTACATGAGCTCCAACTCCGACGATACGGGACGTTACAGCTTGAGTGTCGTCTTTGAAGTTGGCACCGATGGCGACATGGACTCCGTTAAAGTTCAAAACAACGTCGCAATCGCCAATGCCAGCTTGCCAACGGACGTTCAGCGGCAAGGCGTCACAACTCGTAAGGCGTCTAACGAAATGGCTTTGTTCCTGTCAATGTATTCGCCAACTGGAGAGTACGACCGCGCCTTTATGAAAAACTACGCCGATATTTATCTAATGGACGAAATTAAGCGCGTCGACGGCGTTGGCGACGTTCAAATTTTCGGCTCCGATTATTCCATGCGCATTTGGCTCAATCCCGATAAACTTGCCGAATACAACTTGACGGTCTCTGACGTGTCCTCTGCCATTAACGAACAGAACTTGCAAGCGGCGGCGGGCACAATCGGTTCAATGCCATTGGCGCAAGGTCAAGAAAAACAATTTACCGGTAAAGTTCAAGGGCGTCTAACCGAGATTGAACAATTCGAGAACATTATTTTAAAAAGCCGCAGTGACGGCACGTTTGTTTACATGAAAGACGTTGCGCGAATCGAATCCGGTCAACGCCAAAATAATATCGTCGCAAAGTTTAACGGCTATCCAGCTGTCGGCTTTGGTATTCAGCTCACCTCCGACGCTAACGCAATGACGACTGTTCGCGGCGTTCAAGACATTATTGAGCGTCAACGTCCGAATTTACCGCCCAATCTTTTTATCAGCGAAATTTTCGACAGCACAGATTATATCCGCGCTTCAATCGAGGAAGTTGCTCATACGTTCGTTGAGGCGTTGGCTCTCGTCGTGTTCGTAATTTTTATTTTCCTGCAAAGTTGGCGTGCGACGTTAATTCCGTTGCTTGCCGTTCCCGTGTCGTTAATCGGAACGTTTGCGGCGTTTATCGTCTTAGACTTCTCAATTAACACGTTAACACTTTTTGCAATGGTTTTGGCAATCGGCTTGGTCGTCGACGACGCAATAGTTGTTATAGAAAACGTCGAACACCACATGGAAAGCGGCTTGACACCGATTGACGCAACCGAACGCGCAATGGACGAGGTTCAAGGTCCGGTCGTGGCGATTGCGTTCGTATTGGCGGCGGTTTTCGTACCTGTTGCATTTTTGGGCGGCATGATGGGCGTACTCTATCGGCAGTTTGCATTGACGATTGCAATATCAATGGGCTTGTCGGCATTCGTCGCGTTAACGTTGACGCCAGCACTTTGCGCTATGATTCTCAAGCCTAAAGACCCCAACAAAAAGAAAGGCATATTAGATAAATTCTTTGACGGCTTTAATAATTGGTTCGACCGTACAAAAAATGGCTACGTTAAAATTGTCGCGGCATTTATTAGCCGTTCCAAGCTTGCAGTAATTTTCCTTGTGATTATTCTCGGTTGCACATGGACGATTTATCAGCGGCTCCCGTCGACATTCGTGCCTGAAGAGGATCAAGGATATTTCTTTACGTCGATTAGCTTGCCCGAAGGCACCTCGATGAATCATACCGTTCAGACGATTGACAAGCTAGGCGGCGCGGTTATGAAGGAAATGCCCGGCTTGAAAAACTGCATGATGATTACGGGCTTTGATATTCTGTCGTTCGGCGCGAAACCTAGCGCGGGCATAATCGTTTGCGGTTTGGAAGATTGGACTAAGCGCGGTAAAGATGCGTCCGTTAATGCTTGTATCGGTACAATGTTTAGACTTGGAGCAACAGTTGTTCCTGAAGCGCAAGTTATCGCGTTTAACCCACCCGCACTGCCCGGTTTAGGTAACGTCGGCGGCTGGTCAATGCAATTGCAAGATATGGCAGGTCACACCGACGAGGAACTTGACGCCTTGACGAAAAAAATTGTCGGATTAGCTAATCAGCGTCCCGAAATGCAGGGCGTTCGCACGACTTTTAACATTGCCTCGCCGACCGTCGAATACGAAATCGACCGCGAAAAAGTTAAATTGCTCGGCGTGAATTTGGCGGACGTGTTTACGGCTCTGCAAGTCAACTTCGGCGGTATGCAAGTCAACGACTTTAACAAATTCGGGCGCACTTACAAAGTTATGCTTCAATCGGACGTGCTTTATCGCAGTGAGGCTGATTGCGCAAGATTTGTTTTTGTCAAAGGCTCAAATGGACAAATGGTTCCGCTTATGAGTTTAATCACGCCTAAACTTTCGACAGGTCCGACGCAAATTTCCAGATTTAACGCGGCTCGTGCAGTTACAATTCAAGGCAACGCGGGCGCGGGCTATTCTTCCGGTCAAGCAATGAATGCCATTGAAGAAATCGTTCGACAAGAGGCGGGCGTCGGCTTTAATATTGAGTGGTCTGGACAATCTCGCGAAGAGAAAAAAGCGGCAAGCTCCACAGGACAAGTTTTGGCATTGGCGTTGGTGTTCGTATTCTTAATGCTCGCCGCGCTGTATGAAAGTTGGTCGGTTCCGTATGCAGTGTTGTTAAGCGTGCCAACTGGACTTTTCGGATCGGTTTTCTCGGAATATTTTATGGCGTGGCTTGAGGCATTTATTAACAACGGACAACAAAACGCCGGACTTCAAGACAGCGTATATTTCCAAATCGGCGTTATAACCATCATTGGCTTAGCGGCGAAAAACGGTATCTTAATCGTTGAGTTTGCAAAAGTTCGCGTCGATAGGGGCATGTCACCTATCAAAGCGGCATTGGAGGCGGCGGGCTTGCGCTTGCGTCCGATTTTGATGACGAGTTTTGCGTTTATAATTGGTTGCTTGCCGTTGGCTATGGCTTCTGGTGCAGGTTCTGCGGCAAGAAATGGAATGGGCGTTTGCGTTGTTGGCGGATTACTTTTTGCAACGATGTTAGGCGTTTTTATAATTCCCGTGCTGTTCGTCATAACCGAATGGGTCGCAAAGAAACTCGGCTTCATGAAACAAGAGAAACAAAAATCCTCAATCGACTACATGTAAAAAAAAATTTAACCGTCGGGCAAAAATGCTCGGCGGTTTTTTTGTTTATCATTTACGTGCTACCGATTAATTTAACATGCTGAGCAGATAACTTGCGGGCACGCCTATAATCGGTTTTTGCGGCGCGAACGGGGCTGTTAAACCTTCCTTAGCCTTTTGAATCGCCTCGACCTGCGCGGACTCATCGCTAATCTTTTGCAAAAGCTGTTCGTGCTCGAAAAGTTCCTGCTCTGCTTTAAGACGCGCCTTTAACCGTTTAAGGCGACGTTCCCAATAAGTTTCTTCCTCAACATGGCGCGAATCATTTTTATGAATTGCTGACGATTGCCCGCGATACTCTTCTTTAGTCGCGCCGAATTGAATCACTTCGTGGCGACCATAAGTACCGGGATAACCGCAAAGGTAATCCGGAAAACTCAACTCCTCGCGCACGCTATCCAAAACCCAAGCTTCATAGTCCGAATCGTTTTGCATAGCTTGAAAGCCCGCGTCGGAAATTACAATCGTCACCTCGTCGCGGTACCGAGTAAAATTGCGCGGAATATTTTGCAGTTGCCCTTCAATGTAAGATTTGTATTCGTCAAGCGTCATTTCTTGCGGCGAAAATTTTTTAAGCCCTTCCCGCGCTTCGGATAAAATTTCGTCGTAAGTCTTCGGCTTGTGAAAGTTTTCGACGCGCCGTTCCAAATCTTCCATGAGCGTAATCGCGCCGCCGATATAAAGATTGTCCAAATGAATTTCCATAAAAAATCACCCTCCCTTAAAATTTTATCGGAGGGTGAAATTTTTTTCTTAACAACTTGACGCGGGGCAGATTTTAGATAGCGGGCAGGCGTCGCACTTAGGATTACGTGCTTTGCAAATTTCGCGCCCATGCCAGATCAGCCAATGATGAGCTTCCGACCATTTTTCACGCGGAATAATTTTTTGCAAACCGCGTTCGACTTCAAGCGGCGTATTACCTTCGGCAAGTTTCATGCGATTAGCTAAGCGAAAAACATGCGTATCGACGGCAATCGCAGGATTTTTAAAGGCAACACTCGTCACGACGTTTGCAGTTTTGCGCCCAACGCCAGGCAATTTAATCAGCTCGTCAAAATCTGCAGGAACTTCGCCATTGTAATTTTCCAACAAAATTTTTGAAGTCTCGACGATATGTTTAGACTTTGAACGCGACAATCCGCACGGCTTTATAATTTCTTCTAGCTTTGCTTGTCCAAGTTGCAAAATTTTTTCGGGCGTATTGGCAATCGGAAATAAAATTTGTGTGACTTGATTAACGCGTTTATCGGTACACTGCGCCGACAATATTACCGCAACCAATAATTCAAACGCCGAATCAAATTTCAACTGTGGGACTGCGCCGCGATATGTTTCCTCTAAAATTTTTAATTCCTCAAGTTTAATTTTGTCGTCCATGTCAATCACCGTTGCAAACCAATTCCAGATAAGGCAACTTCTTAAAGCCAAGCCGCTCATAAAGATTTAAAGCCGCGTCATTGTCCGGTTCCGTCTCAAGCCGCAAAATTTTATCGGGATAAAGTTCTTTGACGTAACGAATAAATTTTGTGCCGACGCCGCGCCCGCGATATTCTGCCTCGATAAAAATATCTTCAATCCAAATGCATTCGCCGCCAAATTCAGTCGCATAACCACGCGCCGTTATACCGTAGCCGATAATTTTTTCGCCGTCAACGAAAACAAAACCCGCCGCGCAGATTGAATCATCAAGGCAATTCTCCACATTAGCCGCAAAAATTTTTTCCGAACCATTAGTAGCGACGGCAGGAGAATTATAAAATTTACGCATCATATTGATAACAACTTCAGCATCGCCGCGTTGCATTTTTCTAATTGCAATGTACATTTTAATTCGTCAAGCTCCTAACCGGCGCGGGGCAACGTGACGTTGCATCCAATGGACGCGCCGCGCCAATCAATATTTTTAACGTTGTCGCCGCGTTGCATTTTTCTAATTGCAATGTCCATTTTAATTTGTCAAGCTCCTAACTGGCGCAGGAATTCTGCCGCCGCGAGCAATGAACGCTTCCGAGCTCCATTGATTTTTAACGGGAACAATCGGACAATAACCCAGCAAGCCGCCGTATTCGACGACATCACCGACCTTAGCACCAGGCACGGGAATTAATCGCACGGCGGTTGTTTTGTTGTTAACGACGCCGATAGCCGCTTCGTCCGCAATTATCCCGCTTAAAGTTGCCGCGCTAACGTCGCCCGTAACAGCAATCATATCCAATCCGACACTGCAAACGCAAGTCATAGCTTCCAACTTTTCAATCGACAACGAGCCACATTTGACCGCCGCAATCATGCCTTCATCTTCGCTAACGGGAATAAATGCGCCGCTCAAGCCGCCAACGTGTCAACTCGCCATAAGCCCGCCTTTTTTAACCGCATCATTTAACAAAGCAAGCGCGGCAGTCGTACCTGGCGCACCGCAAGCCTCAAGTCCCATTTCCTCTAAAATCCGCGCAACCGAATCACCTACGGCAGGCGTTGGAGCTAACGACAAATCGATTATCCCGAACGGCACGCCTAATCTACGCGACGCCTCTTGAGCCACGAGTTGACCGACGCGAGTAATTTTAAACGCCGTCTTTTTAATCGTCTCGGCAATCTCCGTAAAGTTCGCGCCCTTTAAATCTTCCAGCGCGTGTTTGACGACGCCGGGACCGCTTACACCGACGTTGATAACTTTATCGGGTTCGCTGACGCCGTGAAACGCTCCCGCCATAAACGGATTATCTTCGGGCGCATTGGCGAAAATTACCAACTTAGCACAACCGATAGCTTGCTTGTCGCGTGTAAGCTCCGCCGTCCGTTTGATGACTTCGCCCATTTCGCGGACGCAATCCATATTTATGCCGGCTTTCGTCGACGCAAGATTAATTGAGCTACAAACTAAATCAGTCGCGGCGAGGGCTTGCGGAATTGATTCAATTAAAATCCTGTCACCCGCCGTATAACCTTTTTCAACCAGCGCACTAAAGCCACCAATAAAATTAACGCCAACCTCTTTGGCGGCGCGGTCAAGGGTTTCAGCGACGGGAACATAACTTTCCGCCTTGCAACTTTCGGCGGCAATGGCAATCGGCGTAACGGAAATTCTTTTGTTGATAATCGGAACGCCGTATTCGGCTTCAATCTCCTCGCCCGTCTTAACTAAAAATTCTGCAGAGCGAGTAATTTTATCGTAAACATTGCGGCAGAAGTCGCGCAAGTTCGGATGAGCGCAATCTCTTAAGGAAATGCCCATCGTTATTGTACGCACGTCGAGTTTGTTAACGGTTATCATGCGGTTTGTTTCGAGTATGTCTTCAATCGTTATCAAAGTCGACACCTCAAATCTTGTGCATGACGTCGAAAATATCTTGGTGTTGAGTTTTAATTTCGACGCCGATAGCCTCGCCCTGTTCGCGCAGTTTTTGTTGCAAGTCGACGAGCCGAATTTTACTTTCCGACGCTTCGGCGAACAGAATCATATTAAAAAAGCCGTCCAAAATGTTTTGATTAATGCTAAGAATGTTAACGTTATTATCGGCAAGAATTTTCGTCACAGCGGCGATTATCCCGACTCTATCTTTGCCGACGACTGTAACAATTAATTTCATTTTTATCACCTCGCGCAGAATATAGCACAGTTACTTTTTGACGGCAAGCTGATAACTTTTTTCCAGCCGCGCAAAAATTTCCTCGTCCGTTAAAGTTTCGTCAAGACGGATTGTCAGCCACGATTTTTTATTCATATGCCAACCGCGAAAATATTTTTCCCCGTCAAAAATTCTATCCAACTCTTCAGGCTCGACGCGCAGATTTAAAATTTCAATTTCCTCTGCGCCGCCGAGTTTCAAATATTTTTTCGGGATATTCGCAATCAAAGCGTACCATTTGCGATTGTCCTTGCGGCGGAAGATTGCAAAGTTTGGATATTTTTCCCAGAGGAATTCGGGTTCGTCGGAAAATTTTTCGCCGATAAATTTAATAAGTTTCAACGTCTGCGCGGACTTAAAAATTTCGTCGTCAAAGCATTGCTCGACAACTTCATTTAAGACGCGCTCATATTCCGCCTTAACGGTGCCGACGAAACTGCCGCTTGCGCCCTCGACCAAGTGCAGTGTATAAGGCTCGCCGTCAGCGTCGACAATTTTTGTAGTGACAGAGCCGCCTTTGTCGATTATAATTGTTAACGTTAAGTCATCTAAAAATTTTTGGCGGCGAATAAAATTTTTCCCGTCGACTTCAAAGCCGTGATTCAAAATTTTTTCGCGGTTAAGCTTTTTATTTTTCATTCTTAATTCCTCACTCCTAATTCCTAATTGAAAAAGACGCCCTCAACGGACGCCTAAGTATGAGTATATTTCATATGTCGGTCAAGCGTCGCCAACCCGCGATAGACAGTGCCGATGTCGATTGCCTCGCCGCGGCTGGCAACGTAGCGTTCAAGTTTGCGTTTCACTCGTTGCAATGCGTTGTCGATTGACTTTACGTGGCGATTCAAGCTCGACGCAATTTCCTGATAAGATTTGCCGTCAAGATAAGCCATAAGTACTTGCCATTCAAGTTCGCTTAGAATTTCGGACATTTTCCTTTCGATAGTAAGAAACTCTTCGCGGCTGATGATTAATTCTTCAGGGTCGGCAACTTTAACGCCGCTAATCACGTCTAAAAGTGTTCGGTCGCTGTCCTCGTCGTAAATCGGCTTGTTTAGCGAAATATAAGAGTTTAACGGGATATGCTTTTGGCGGGTAGCAGTTTTTATCGCCGTGATAATTTGACGCGTAACGCACAATTCGGCAAAGGCGTGGAAACTCGACAACTTATCGCTTTTGAAGTCGCGCACCGCCTTATAAAAGCCAATCATGCCCTCTTGAATAATATCTTCCCTATCCGCGCCGATTAGAAAATAAGAACGCGCCTTAGCCCTAACGAAGCTTCTGTAGCGGTGAATCAGATAATCCAGCGCGGAAGTATTATTTTTTTCCTTTATCTCGACAATTAATTCCTCGTCGGAAAGCGATTCATATTTGGCGTATTCGTCGGCGATTTCATTCTCGAAAGAATTTTCAACGTTCGATTTCATATTACGTCCTCCATTTTTACGCGCTGATTATACTGCACGGCTTATTTTTAGTCAAATTTTTTCGGCGACTAAGTAGGGATTATTGCGGTGGAGGTAGAATAAGAAATTTTTTCGGAGGTTAAAATTTTGGGCAAGATAATTTTAGTGACAGGCGGAGCACGGAGCGGCAAAAGTTCATTCGCTGAAAAGCTCGCGTTAAAAATCGGCAACGGGCGGGCGGTTTACATTGCCACCGCACAAGTTTTTGATGACGAGATGAATTTTCGCGTTAAACTGCACCAATCGCGGCGCGGGGATAATTGGCGGACATTCGAGGCACCGTTTGCGGCAGAAGAAAAAATTTCGGAGGCGGGAAAAAATTTTAATGCGATTCTCTTCGATTGCGTCACGATTTACGTTAGCAATTTCCTCTGCGCGGCTGAACTCGACGATGAAAAATTTTTATACGACAATCTGCGCGAGTTAATTCAAAAGTTAATCGACGCCGCTTTGAACTCCGACGCCACGACAATTTTTGTAAGCAATGAAGTCGGCTTTGGCATTGTTCCTGAAAATAAATTGGCGCGACGCTTCCGAGATTTGGCGGGACTTGCCAATCAGATGCTTGCCGCGCACGCTGATAAAGTTTTTTTGACGGTAGCGGGCATTGCCGTCGACATAAAAAATTTGGCTAAAAAAATTTAAACGGCGGGACGTGTTAAAGCTTAATTGACAGTGTTTTTCCTTTCGTGTAAAATAAAATAAATCTGGAAGAAATTTGGTGATTAAAAAGCATAATGCGTTAACGGGAATTTGTTGGTTTATCCCCTCCAAGGCGGAGGGGTAAATTTTTAGCCGATAACTTCAAAGGAGGTAAAAATAATGGTTCACATAGTCGGCGCGGGACCAGGTGACCCCGAATTAATCACCGTAAAAGGACAACGACTTTTGCGCGAGGCTGATGTTGTGATTTACGCGGGCTCACTGGTCAACGAAGAGATTTTGAAACTTTGCAAGCCCGAAGCAGAAATTTACAATTCCGCGCAGATGATGTTGGAAGAAGTTCTGCACGTCATCACATTGGCGGAAAGGGCAGGCAAGACGACAGTGCGTTTGCACACGGGCGACCCGTCAATTTACGGCGCAGTGCAAGAGCAAATGGACGCCATGACAGAGCGCGGCATAGAATTCGACGTAACACCGGGTGTAAGTTCTTTTTTAGCGGCGGCGGCGTCTCTCAAGCAAGAATACACATTGCCCGGCGTAACGCA
>CAMJKR010000021.1 GCA_946406415.1 uncultured Selenomonadales bacterium
TGCTGATGACTCAGGTTTTGACTGATACGGCGTTTGCATTTTTGCCGGCTCTAGTCTGCTGGTCGACGATGAATAAATTCGGCGGCACAGCTGTTATCGGTATCGTTTTAGGTTTAATGCTCGTCTTCCCCGGTTTGCCGAATGCGTATGTCGTCGGTGGCGCGGCGGCAGAAATTGCAGAAAAAGGACTCACATGGGTTGAAGCATCTGCTCTGCCCGAATATGCCGGCAAAACTCCTATCCCGCTCGATTTGGGATTTGTAACAATTCCGCTCGTTGGCTATCAAGGTTCAGTTCTTCCTGCACTCGTTCTCGGTATCTTCGCGGCTAAATTCCAGCAATTCTTGAAAACTTTTATCCCCGATATGATTGACCTTATCGTTACTCCATTCTTAACTTTAACTGTTTCGATGGCTCTCGGCTTCCTCGTTGTTGGTCCTATCATGCACGGTTTGGAATCACTCGTCTTCGGTGCGGTTCAACAGTTCTTGACTATTCCGATTGTCGGCGGCTTGATTATCGGCGGCTTGCAACAGGTTATCGTTATCTTCGGTGTTCACCACGTCTTCAGCGCGTTGGAAATTTATCTGCTTTCCACGCAAGGTTCCGACCCCTTCAACGCGATTATCACTTGCGCGACTATTGCTCAAGGTGGTGCGGCATTGGCAGTTTCGCTCAAAACTCAAGATCCTCGTAAACGCGCTCTGTACATTTCCTCGACGGTTCCGGCGTTCTTGGGCATCACTGAACCGGCTATCTTCGGTATCAACCTTCGCTTGATGAAACCCTTCATGTTCGGTTGCGTAGGCGGTGCGGCTGGCGGTGCAGTCTCCAGCTTCTTAGGCTTGGCTGGTACCGGCATGGGTATTACGGTTCTGCCCGGTATGCTCCTTTACATGAACGGGCAAATTGTCCAATATATTATCGTCAATGCGATTGCATTTGCTGTAGGCTTTGCGTTAACTTACGTGCTCTTTAAACACGACGAATAAACATTTTTACGCGCCTCTTGATTGAAAAGGTAGCCGCGCTCGTTTGCTTAGAAAATTCATGCGGGCGCGGCTCTTTTTAAATAAATTTGGAGGTGTTTGAAATGGCGGATTTAGAAACAAGAGTCGATAAACTCGACGAACGTGTTACCAGTCTTGAACGGCAAGTCAGCAATACAATGACTAAAGTCGATGCGATTATCGATGAAATGCATGATATGCGGCAAGAAATGCGCGATCGCGATAATCAACGTGCGACGTATATTCGCGAGATTAGAGCGAGTGTCAGCACCATACAAAATCGTATCGACGACATGGGCAAACACGTCCGCAATTTGGCAATCACTTCAATGGCGGCTATCGGCGCGATGGTTGTTACCGTTATCATTTCCCTGTTAAGAAATTGAGGAGGTGTTAGTCATGACCGAACAAGAAAAGATTAACGCTGAAGTCCAAACTAAGTTGGCTTTGCAGGACGCAAAATTCAACGTATTCATGCAAGAGATGCGCGACAGGGATAATCAGCGGGCGGAAGACATGCGTGAAATTCGAGCAAGCATTGCCGATATGGGCAAGCACGTCCGCAATTTGTCATTAACGGCAATGGGAGCTGTCGGCGGAATGGCTGTTGCCGTCGCTGCTATGGTTGCCACAGTTATTTATTCTATCTTCAATAAATAAGGAGGAATTTTTATGGCAAAGAAGTCCGGCGAAACCTTGGAGGCTATCAAGGCTAAGTTTAACAAGCAGGCAGTTGATGAGCGCGTTCGTGGCGAAATTCCCTACACAACCCGCTGGCATAATCGTTTCCATATCGACGCGCCGCATTCACTTATAAGCGACCCCAACGGCTTGTGCTGTTGCGACGGCGTCTATCACATTTTCTGCCAATGGAATCCCGTTCCCGAAAATCAGCAATGGCATAAAAATAAATCGTGGATGCACACCGCGACAAAAGATTTTATCAACTACACAATGCCTGAACTTTCCCTCTGGCCGCGCGATGAGCATGATAAAGACGGTTGCCACAGCGGTTGCGGTTTCATCGAAGATGGCAAAGTTCGCGTTTTCTATACCTGCAACGCCCGCGATGAAAATTATGTTCGTACCGTTGCGCAACGTTTCGGCACTCTTCAAGAAGACGGTTCTATTAAGTTGGAAGAAATTCAAGTTTACGGCAACCCCGAAGGTTACACCGCGCATTTCAGAGATCCTAACTTCTTTTATCGCAATGGCGTCCGCTACTTTGCAATGGCGGCACAGCGCATGAGCGACCCCGCTAAAAGCTCGCGTCCGACTAATGGCGCAGTCCTTATTTACAAGGAAAAACCAGAGGGCGGCTGGGAACTGCTCGGCGAAGTCAAAACCGATTATTACGACTTTGGTTATATGTGGGAATGCCCGAACCTGTTGCAGTTTGAAGATATGGACGTTTTGATTGTTTGCCCGCAAGGTGTTAAGCATGAAGAACTTAAATATCAAAATCACTGCCTCGCCGGCTACTTTATCGGGCATTTCTCCGTTGATAGTCTCGATATGATTCACGGCAAATTCCACGAGCTCGACAAGGGCTTTGACTTCTATTCTCCGCAAGTATTTGCCAATGAAGCTCGCCACATCATGGTTGGCTGGGTTGGTATGCCCGACCTTACCGATACAGTTGAATCCGCCGCAGACGGTTGGCTCTATTCCTTGACTATGCCGCGTGAACTCACAATTCATCAAGGCAAAGTTCGCAGTCAGCCCGTTGAAGAAATGAAAGCCCTTCGCAAAACTCGCACCGATGTTGACGTTTCCAACGGACAAAATACCGTCGTCAAACTGCCGGAAGCCTCCGAAACCGAACTTACCCTTACCTTCGGCGCGGCTCGCAAGGCGGAAGTCGCTGTTAAATGGGGCGAAGAAAAATTCGTCATTAAATACGACCGCGATAAACAAATTTTGATGCTCGATCGCGAAGGCATGAAACTCGGCGGTAAAGGCATTCGTCCGTTTAGTGACGGCAAGAACACCGACGTTAATATAGGTACTCGCAAGTTTAAGCTCTTCACGAATCTGGAACTCAATTTCCGCCTCTTCGTCGACAAATCTGTTATCGAACTGTTCCTCCAAGACGGCGAAGAAGCTTGCAGTCTCCTTGTTTATCCGGAAGAAGACGTTGCTCCGATCCTTGAAGTCTCCGGCGATAAACCGCTCCAGAGAATTTCCGGTAAAGTTTGGGAGCTGGGTTCATTCACGTACAAATAAAATTATCGCTATAAAAAATTTTAGCCGCCTCGAAATTTTTGGGCGGCTTTTTTTATTTGAAAATTTCGTTAGGGAAAAATCTTTAGTAGTTAGTCAACCTTAACTTTCATCCACAAGCTGTTATAGTATTCGTCCATTTGATTGCCGAGATATTTATAAGTTTCCTGCCCTGCATAGACGTCGGGCGACGGGAAGGCAATGGGCGAATTCTTAAGTTCTTCGTCCTCTACAAGTTCACGGACGCCAGTATTGGGCGTTGAGTAGCCTAAATGCTCAAAGTTTTTGGCGGCAATGTCGGGGCGGCACATGAAGTTGATAAATTTATGCGCGTTGTCGACGTTCTGCGCGTCCTTAGTGATTACCCAGCCGTCAATCCAAAAGTTCGTACCCTCTTTGGGAATTGCGAATGCCATATTAGGATTTTCCATTAAAATAATCGGAGCCTCGCCGGAGAAAACTACGCCCATTGCCGCTTCAGAGTTGATAAGTTTATCCTTAACTTCGTCGACGACATAAGCTTGCACGAGCGGTTTTTGCTTAACCAACATTTCTTGCGCTTTTGCTAAAACTTCTTTATCAGTCTCGTTTAAACTTTTGCCCATAATTTTTAGCGGAATCATCAGCGCATCGCGAGCCGAATCTTGCATTAAAATTTGTCCCTTGTATTTCTCGTTCCAAAGAATGCTCCAGCTGTCAACGGGGTCAGTAACTTTAGTTTTGTCGTAAATTATTCCGACGGTTCCCCAGCAATACGGCACGGAATATTTGTTGCCGGGGTCAAAGGCTTCTGCTTGCTTGAAAAATTCCTCGCCAATATATTTTTTTGCGTCGGGAATTTTATTAAAGTCAAGCGGCTGAACCAAATCGTTGCTGATAAGCTTTTGAATCATGTAATCCGACGGGCAAAGTACATCGTAATGAACGGCACCTTCAGCAATGCGCGGATACATGCTCTCGTTTGTGTCGAACTCGTCGAGGATAACGTGAATGCCTGTTTCCTTCTCGAAAAGTTGCAAGACTTCTGGATTGAGATAATCGCCCCAGCTGTAGACGTAAACATTTTCATCTTTCTTGTTACCGCCACCACAACCGGCAACTCCGAGCGTCAAACAGCCCACCAGAATCAACGCAAGAATTTTAAGCTTCATGATAAAACCTCCTCATACCCTTTTAACTTACGACGGTTAATCGCAAATAACATGACAAATATTAATACAAAGAAAAACACTAACGTTGAGAGCGCGTACATTTCGGGGTGAATTCCGATTTTAAGTTCCGCGTAAATTTCTGTCGTCAACGTGTCGACGCCTGCGCCCTTCGTGAAGTGCGTTATTATAAAATCATCAGCCGACATCGTGAACGCCAATAAAAATCCCGCGAAAATACTCGGACGCAATTCCGGTAAAACGACGCTCATAAACGCCTTGAACGGCGACGCGCCCAAATCTAATGCCGCCTCGTAAAAACTTTTATCTAAAGCCATAAGTTGCGGCATGATACACAAAATTACATACGGCACGTTGAAGACGACATGCGCCAATAAAATCGACACGTAGCCGAGCTTAAGCCCTAAGCCCATAAATAACAGCATTAACGATATTCCCGTTACAATGTCCGCGTTCAAAATCGGGACGTTCGTTATACTTAAAAATGTCGTCCGCCACTTGCGCGAAAGTTCTTTCATCGCCACGCAAGTTATCAAACCCAAAAGCGTCGCAATCCCCGCCGATAACAAGCCGATTGACAGCGTGTTTGATAAGGCGTCGGCTATTCGGGCGTCGTTGAAAAGTTTTTCGTACCAATTTAGCGTGACGCCCGTCCAATGTCCGCGATAACGGCTGGCGTTAAAAGATTGCGCAATTAAAACTCCAATCGGCGCGTAGAGGAAGAGGAAAATTATCGCGAGGTAAATTTGCTTGATATATTTCATTGCTCCGCCTCCTCGTGATTTTTATCAAATGCCGCCGTCAACAACATATTTAACACGATAAAAATCATTAGAATAACCGACAACGCGCAACCGATATGCCAATCATAATGGAAAGTAAATTCCTGTTCGATAATGTTGCCGATTAGCAAAAGCTTGCCGCCGCCAAGTAGCGCACTAATTACAAAAGTCGTAAGCGCGGGAATAAAAACCATTGTGATTCCGCTGATTGCGCCAGGTATAGTCAACGGCAAAATTATTTTCGTGAACGTCTGCCACGAGTTCGCGCCCAAATCCCGCGCCGCCTCTAAAATTCGCTTGTCAATCTTCGTTAGGGCAATGTACAACGGCAAAACCATATACGGCAAGTAATTATAAACCATGCCCAAAACGATTGCGCCGGGTGTATTTATCAGTTGCAAATCCGGCAAGCCGAATAGCCGCATAATTTGATTGATTATTCCGTTGCCCTCTAAAATCGTCTGCCAAGCCATTGTCGACAAAAGCGAATTCATCCACAGCGGCAAAATAAACAGCAGGGAAATTATCGTCGTATTATCGCGTTGCCGTTCCGTTAAGATTAAGCACAGCGGATAAGCCAACAGCAGACAAATTACCGTACTAATTAGCGCAAGCGCGATTGAAAGTTCCAGCGCGTCAAAGTAACCGTGCTTAAAAATCAGTCCCATGTTGGCTAGCGAAAAATTTCCGTCGTAATCCGTCACGCCGTACCAGACGATACAAACCAGCGGAATAAATATAAAAAGCCCCGCCCAAATCAAAAACGGAGTTAATAAAATATTTCTTAAGCCGCGACTAAACATCTTGAGCTACCTCCTCGTCTTCGGATTGAGGTTTGCTCATAATTTGAATATTTTCCGGCGCAACGTGCAGACTTACCTCCTCGCCAACTGTGCGTCCCGTCGTCGACTGAATCAGCCATTCAAAGCCGTCAGCCTCAACGTTTATATCGTAAGACATGCCCCAAAACACCACGCGAGTTACGACGCCATTAAAAGCCCCTTCACGCGGCGCGGCAAGTTTAATATCTTCAGGGCGAATTTGAACATCAACGGGACATTCTTCAGGAAAGCCGCTGTCAACGCAAGGATATTCGCGCCCAAAAATTCTAACGACTTTATCGCGAACCATGACGCCATCAATTATATTGCTGTCACCGATAAAATCTGCGACGAATGCATTTTCCGGTTCGTTGTAGACATTTTCGGGCGTGCCGACTTGCTGAATGTAACCTTGATTCATGACAACAACGCGGTCGCTCATTGATAAAGCCTCTTCTTGGTCGTGCGTCACGAAAATAAAAGTTATGCCCGTCTCTTTGTTGATTCGGACGAGTTCACGGCGCATATTACGACGGAGTTTTAAATCCAACGCGCTCAACGGCTCGTCTAGCAATAAAACTTTTGGCTCGTTGACAACTGCGCGGGCGATTGCAATTCGCTGTTGTTGACCGCCGCTAAGTTTAGTTACGTCGTGTTTTTCGTAGCCGTCGAGATTGACGAGTTTAAGCGCGTACTTAACTTTATCGCGAATGTAATCGGACGATTTGCCCGCGATTTTCGGTCCAAATGAAATATTTTCCTCAACGTTCATGTGAGAAAAGAGAGAATACTTTTGGAAAACCGTATTGACCGGTCGTCGATTCGGCGGAAGTTTTGTAATATCTTTGCCGTCGAAAATTACACGCCCCGTGTCAGGCATTTCAAAGCCGCCGATTATCCTAAGCATTGTCGTTTTGCCGCAACCGGAAGGTCCGAGCAACGTAATAAATTCGCTTTCGTAAATCGTTAAATCAATTTCGTCGAGCACGAGCAAATTCCCAAAAGACTTGGCGACGTTTTCCAAATGTATAAGTTCCCTTTTCATCTCCCAGCAACCTTTCAAAAAAATTTTCAGCATTATACAAAAAAACGACGTTTCAATCAAGAAACGCCGCTTAAAATTTTTCAGCCGAGAATATCGGAGAATTTTTTGTTTACATCGCGCATTTCAATCATAATTTTATTCATCGTCTTGGCGAAATTAATCATTGCGTCTTCGGAGTAGCGACCTGCGTCGTAATCCAAAGAGACGACGTACATTCCGGTTGGCTGAGCTTCAACCTCTATGTCGAGTGCATTTTCCACAGCGGAAATTTCGTTGGGCGGCAGATAAATAACTTTAGCGGTCGTGTCTGCCAAAAGCATATCGCCGTGCATGTATTTTTGGAAAATGAAACTTACGCAATCGTCCTCAAGTCCCTCGTTGTAGATAAGGTTTAGGCTTTTGCGATATTTCATGCCGATTTGGTTTTGTCCTTCGAGCCGGTTAAGGAATTCTCCAATCGAAATGTCTTCGTGAAAATCCCACGCGCAAGGATATTGCTCCAACATCAAGCCCATTAATCGACGCTCGCGCATATTTTTCCGTCCGTTGTGTATCCAGCTCATGACAGAATCTTTCGAGCCGGTTATCTTCGCCAACGTCAACATGCTCGCGCCGAGAAAGAAATTGTTCTCATTTATTCGCGTCGTGCGGAAAAATTCTTCCGTAAAATTTTTAAACTCATAACTTAACTTGCCCTGCGTCCATGCCGCTACGCCCTCCACATCAGCGGGCGGCAAATGTTTTTTCGGGTCGAAATTGGTAAGCATTTTTTTCCAATACGCGTGACCTTTGGCAAGTTCTTCAAGCGGAATTTTGGATTCTTCCTCTACATATTCCGCGTAGCTCGGAGAGGTTTTCTTGGCTCTTCCGCGATATGCCGCGTCCACCGCTTTAACGAAAAGATACGAGGCAGACACGCCGTCCATTATTGCGTGGTAAAAATCGGCATAAAGATACTTCGCGGTTGGCGTCTGCATAAGATAAATTCGGTACAGCGGGCGATTGATTAAATAATACGGCTCGCGCAACTTTTCCATGCGTTGATCGAAAGCTTTATCGCTTAAACCCTCAACAAAAACTCTTTCGGGCGCACCGTCAAAAATTTGGCACAAGTCGCTGGTTTCGGGGTGAAAAATAAATCTGCAGTGAAAAATGTCGAACTCTTCCAAGACGTGGTTAATCGCGTCCGCTAAGTGTTGCATGTCAATCGACGCCGACAACTTGTAAAGTCCGCCGATATTCATCATGGTTGATTTGGCTTTGTTAAAATGCGTGTCGACCAGCCAACGTTGAATGGGGCGCAACGGATAATATTTCATAAATTTTTTCCTCCTTATGTGGTGACAAATTTATTATAGCTGTTGATTATCATAAACTTTTTTTTAGATTGTTGTCAATTATTTATTGCGCGAAGTTTTATCTTGCTCGTCGAAGAAATTTATAACGTCGTCGATAAATTTGCGTCCTGCCTCTTCGGAGATAATTGCTTGCTTTTCGTTGGCGGTAATTTCCTCGCGCAAAATTTTAAGCGTCGGGTCGAGGCGTCCTGCTTTAAGTGATTCGAGTGCAACTTTATCTGCGCGGGCAATTCTTTTGAGCTGTTCGAGTTGCGGCTTGCATTCGGCTAAATATATTTGCGGCAGGCGTTGCAGTAAAATATCAACGGCGCGGTCAATCTTTGCAATTTCTTTATCAAGCGGCGTGAAGTCGACGAAAGTTTTCTTGCCCATGTCATAAATTAAGTTGTTGGCTAGCGTAGCGAATTCAATCGCGTCGGGCGGACCGACTTTAGCCCAAGAATTTTCCATGTGCCGCGAGTGTTCAGCAAAAATTTTCATAGCGGGGGCAAGCGAGCCGAATTGTTCTTGCAAAACTTTATCCCAAGCTTGATCCGCGTTGTAAGTGGCAGGATTATTGGCGTAAATCGCGCCCGTTGCCAATGCAATCTTCGACAGCTGAACTTGTTCCATTGGATTAAAGAAAATCGCCGTCATTTTAGCCGTAGGAAGTTTTTCAATCGCGCCGAGTGCCAGCTTGACATTGCGATTGCCGTCGGGCGTCAAAGAATAATCGTTAACGGGATAATTCCACCAAACGCCGACTTCGCGCCCGAAAATTTTATTGACTTCAGCAAGCTCTTTATCAGTTATGCCGTCACAGACGACGCCGCGCCCGCTGTACAGTACGAAAATTCGCGGGTCAAGATTCTTTGCAAGGTCGCGGGTGTAAGGCTTGACTTTATCGCCCTTAATCATGTCAAGATAAAAATATTCCGTCGGAACAGTGATAATCGGCGCAACGTCATTATAGCGTTCATGCAAATTTTTTTGCACACGATTGAGGAACTTCGCTTGATTTTTGCCGCTCTCGTGATGATTGCCTTTATCGTCTTTGAGATCGTCAAAGAAAATTGCAAAGTCGCGCACGCCAATATTGTACATTGCGTCGAGCTTGCGAATCAGTGCGTTAAAGTCCTCTTCGCCCTTTGAGCCGCTGTAACTTAAATCTAAGCCAGGCGACACGGCGAAAATAAATCGAACTTTATTTTCCCTAGCGACTTCAACCAGACGGCTCATTTCGGCGAGCTTTTCGGCAGGATAAGGCTTGCGCCATTTGTCGCGGTGATACGGGTCGTCTTTGGGCGCGTAAATGTAGGAATTCAAATTATTTTGGCGGCAGAATTCAATAATATCTGCGCGGTCTTCAAAAGTCCACGGCGTGCCATAAAAACCTTCGACGACGCCGCGCAGGGGAATTGGTACCGCTTGAGCCGAGCCGTTGATAAAAATCGTCGCCAGCGTCAAGACAATCAGCCGCGTTAAAAATTTTTTCATTTACATTACTCCTTTTGACATGAAAAATTTATTTAGAAAAAATCGAATACAAAACAGTTATGGCAATGCCGATTGTAGTTATAAGGCAAATTTGTCCTTGATTCATAGAGGAATCAATTTTCTTTGAAAGCTCGTCAATTTTGTCCGCTAACTTGTCAATTTTGTCGTCTTGCTTATCCATACGGTCGCTTAATTCTTGTCGCGTAGCGTCAATTTTCGCGTCGACTTTATCGATACGGTCGTTTAATTCTTTGCGAGTAGTTTCCAATTTAGCTTCGATTTTATCTTGACGTTGCTCAATTCTATCCATGCGTTGATTCAGTTCTTTGCGAGAATCGCGGAATTCGTCTTTTAAATCTTTAAGCTGGAGAAAAATAAATTCTTCCGTCGTCATTGGGACAATTCGCGAAATTTTTTCTTTTGCTTGGGTTTCAGGCATTTTAATTACCTCCCTGCGCCTTTACTTGAAGAAAACCGCGTACAAGACACCTACAGCTATACTGATTGCTGAAACTGTGATTATTTGTCCGTGATTCATCGCCGAATCAATCTTGCCAGATAATGCGTCTATTTTATCCGCCAGCTTGTCAATCTTCGCGTCTTGCTTATCCATGCGAGCGTTCAACTCTTTGCGCGTAGTTTCCAATTTAGCTTCAAGCTTATCTTGACGTTGCTCAATTCTATCCATGCGTTGATTCAGTTCTTTACGAGAATCGCGGAATTCGTCTTTTAAATCCTTGAGCTGGAGAAAAATAAATTCTTCCGTCGTCATTGGGACAATTCGCGAAACTTTTTCTTTAGCTTGGGATTCAGACATTTTAATTACCTCCCTGCGCCTTTACTTGAAGAAAACCGCGTACAAGACACCGACAGCTATACTGATTGCTGAAACTGTAATTATCTGTCCATGATTCATCGCCGAATCAATCTTGCCAGATAGTGCGTCAATTTTATCCGCCAGCTTGTCAATTTTGTTGTCTTGCTTATCCATGCGAGCGTTCAGTTCTTTACGAACAGTATCAATTTTCTCATCGAGCTTGTCAATCTTCGCGTCTTGCTTATCCATGCGTTCGCTTAGTTCTTTACGTGTAACATCAATCTTCGCGTCAAGCTTATCAATCTTAGCGTCTTGCTTATCCATGCGTTCGTTTAGTTCTTTGCGCGTAGTTTCCAATTTAGCTTCGAGCTTATCTTGACGTTGCTCAATTCTATCCATGCGTTGATTCTGTTCTTTGCGCGAGTCGCGAAATTCATCTTTTAAATCCTTGATCTGGATAAAAATCAATTCTTCAGCCGTCATCGGGATAATTCGCGAAACTTTTTCTTTAGCTTGGGTTTCAGGCATTTTAATTACCTCCCTGCGCCTCCTGGTACTGTCGGAAGTTTTTCAAGATACAAATCGGACGTTTCTGCGAGGCATTGCCGAACGGATTATCAATCAGCAAATCAGAGGCAAGTTGCGCGTTCATGCCGGGCGTAGCTCCAACAATTCGCGAGCGTTTCAAGTCGTTGACGTCGGCAATCATCGCGCCAAAACAATTCAGCCGTGCTTTTAAATCAGCAACGACTTTATCGGGATTTTCCGGACCGTAGACGACGCATTTATCAAACGGCGGCATTGTGCCTGTAACATCGTCAATTAACGCCGCTTGACGCCCGCCCCATTTATAAAACAATCCACGCATACCGACAACCTTACCTAAAAAGCCCGCGAACAACGCAAATGCAACGCGCCATTCGCCTTCTTTTTCCATTAAGGCTTGCATACCGTGCGGCGTGGCAAGGCTTCCGTAATCGGGAATAAATCGGCAACAAAGACGAGCCAAGTTGCTAATCTCCATTTCGTCGGGGCGAATAATATTTCCCTGCGTTATCGCAACGACACTTTCAGCGACGGTTACAACGTCATCCGCGCCGATTATGTCGCGAGTGTATTTTTCAATCACGTCAACAATATCATCTTTCGGCGTGAGAATTCTGGTCGTTATCGGGATAATTTCAACGTTCATAAAAGTTTTCACTCCTTAACTAATTCCACGCCGACAATTTTGGCAAGTTCTTCGGCAGTCAAAATAATTCGCGCAATCGACCAATGCATAGGCGTGCGTCCGACTTCGCGATAAATAAATTCAACGGGAAAATCTACCATATGACTAACTGCCTCTTCCAACGAAAGATTTTTCCGCGCCGTCAACGTAACTTTAGCCACAAGATTTGCGCTCTGTTGATGTTCAATAACTAACGCCTCGAAATAATCATCTTCGCGAGGAACGCCTTCACGTTCAGCCTTGCCGCGAACGTCCATGCCGTCATATTGCTCAAATGGCAACAGAGGATGGCAAATTGCGTCGACAATCATCGCCGATTGCGTGCCCTCATTGCGAAATTCTATAGTCGTAGAGAGTGTTACAGATTTTTCGTCGCGACTTTCAATTTTAAACGGCGTGCGACTTTCTAATTTCGGAACAACTTTTTCCTGCCCGCGATTTTTTAAGTAAAGATATACAACCAATACAACTGCTAATGCCGCAACGATTAATCCTTCCAATATCGTTAGCAAAATTTTTCAACCCCTTTTCATTTATACAGCGCATTATAACCGAATCTTGAACTTTTGCAAAGCTTTACAAATTTTAACGCGGCGATTGTGCGTCAAAAAATTCTTTCAAAGCTAGGGCGGCGGCTTTTGTCATGCTCGGCACGGCGGCGAGTTCCTCAATCGTTGCCGATTTTATTTTTGCCAGCGTCCCGAATTTTTTGAATAGTTCAGTGCGCCGCTTTGCTCCAATGCCCGCCACGTTGTCGAGTTCGGATTTTAAATTGCGTTTACGGCGTAGTTTTCTGTGATAAGTTATGGCGAAACGGTGAGCCTCGTCGCGAATTCTTTGCATAAGTTTAAGGGCTTGGCTATCGTGCGGCAATTCGACGGGGATTGATGAGCCTTCGACGAAAATCAATTCAAACTGTTTAGCTAAGCCGACGACGGGAACTTGATGACCTGCGCCGCGAATTATTTCAAGCGCGGAGCTTAATTGCCCTAAGCCGCCGTCAATAACAATCAAGTCGGGCAAGTTGTCTGTTGCACCGTAGCGGCGGCTCGTGACTTCGCGCATTGATAAAAAGTCGTCGGGCTTGCCTTCCGTCGAACGGATTTTAAAGCGGCGATAACTTTTTTTGTCGGGAGAACCGTCCTCGAACACGACCATTGACGCTACAGTTTCCGCGCCCTGTATGTGCGATATGTCGAAGCATTCCATACGTTTTGGAAGGCGTGGAAGGGTTAAAAATTTTTTCAGCTCCTCGACTGCCCCTAAAGTTTGAGCGTCTTTTAATTGTCGCCGCGCAGATTCTTCTGCCAAAAATTTTTCTGCGTTTTGATTGGACATTTCAACCAGCGAACGTTTAATGCCGCGTTTTGGTTCGATTAGCTTGACGCCGAGCCATTCGCTTAAAATTTTTAAATCCTCTTGCGCCAAAGTTGTAGGCAATAAAATTTCCGTAGACGAAATTTGCGCCCGTGAATAATATTGCTTGATAAATTCCGTGACTGCTTGCGCGTCGGTTTCGTCTGCCGCTCCGCTCAATAAAAAATTTTCGCGTCCCGTAACTTTACCTTCTCTGATGAAAAAAATCTGTGCACAAGTTTCACTTTCAAGTCGCGCCAAACCAATCGCATCAACGTCGCCGGTATCAGTTACGATTTTTTGTTTTTCCGTGACTTTTCTTACTGCCAACAAAATATCCCTAAGTCGCGCCGCTTGCTCAAAATTTAAAGCCTCTGCCGCCGCGTTCATCTGCGCGGAAAGTTCGTGTTCAATCTGCGCGGTGCGTCCCTCCAAAAATTTTTCGGCGGCTTCGACAAAGCGCATATAATCTTCGCGTGAAATTTTATTTGCACAGGGCGCGAGGCATCGCTTAATATGGAACTCCAAACACGGACGTTTAGCAAAAGTTTTGCACGTTCTTAGAGGGGAAATTTTTCTAAGCAAGGCGAGAGTTTCCTTAACGGCAAGCCCGCTCGTGTAAGGTCCAAAATAGCGCGAGCCGTCATGAATAATTCGCCGCGTCAAAATAATTCGCGGAAAATCTTCAGCAGTCACACGCAAGTAAGGATAGCTCTTGTCGTCTTTGAGGCTGATATTATAGCGCGGGCGGTGTTTCTTAATCAAATTGCATTCCAGAATTAAAGCTTCAACTTCGGTTGCCGTGATAATCGTTTCAAAGTCGGCGATTTTGGCGACCATAGCTTTGACTTTCGCGCTGTGATTTTTGCCGGCTTGAAAATATTGGCGGACGCGATTTTTCAGCACGCGAGCCTTGCCGACGTAAATAATTTTGCCGCGAGCGTCCCGCATGAGATAAACTCCAGGCGCGGCAGGCAGTGTTTTAAGTTTTTCTTGAAGAATATCCATTGTAATCCCTTCCAAAGTTTGCTTGAAAAATTTATGAACATATGATATATTCAACGCGGTAGTTCGGTGAGTCGGCTCTCCTCTTGCAAGAGAGGGGGTGATGTCATGGATAAATTCGATTGGCTGATGCTCGTGCTCAGCTTGATTAACACCGTCCTGGCATTGCTCACGTTCCTGAAGTAATTTAGGCACGAAAAAAGCCGCGAAAGCGGGCGCGACCTTCTTCAACCAATGTATGTCACCAAGA